>JBAREU010000386.1:0-1776 GCA_049796515.1 Solirubrobacterales bacterium | reverse complement strand
GCTGGCTCGAGCGCTCTCTCGGCGAGGCGCAGCAGGTCATGGCGCGGCCGGATCCGCTCGATGTCGATTCCCACCTCGCGACCGCAGGCGACCGCGATCAGGGCGGCGCCGCTGGAGTGGCTGAGGTTGAAGCGCAGCGGTGCGCCTGGATCGGCCAGCGCCGGCTTGCCGTACTCGCCGGTGCGCAGCTCGATCTCCCCCGGGTCGGCGTCGAGGTAGTGGGCGAGCACCCGCCGCAGCGCCCGGTGCGAGGCCGCCCGGTCGAGCTCTCCGTGCCAGACGTGCACCTCGTGCTCGAGCACGATGGCGAGGATACCCAGCGGCGGTGGGCTCGATGACGATCGGCGGGCCGATCCGCGTCGGCGTGGCCGGGCTTGGTTACTGGGGCGCCAACATCGCTCGCAACCTCGATGCACTGCCGGGTTGTGAGCTGGCCTGCTGCTGCGACATCGACGGCGCGAGGCGCGAGCGGATGCGCGCCTCGTTCCCCCACGCGCACTTCGCCGCCGACCTGGGCGAGATGCTCGCCGACGAGAGCATCGCCGCGGTCGCGGTGGCGACGCCGGTGCCGACGCACGCGGCGCTGGCCGAGTTGGCGCTCGACGCGGGCAGGCACTGCTTCGTCGAGAAGCCGCTCGCCTGCGACGTCGCATCCGCCGAGCGTCTGGTCGGGCTCGCGGCCGAGCGGGAGCGGATCCTCATGGTCGGTCATCTGCTCGCCTATCACCCGGCGCTGGTCGCGCTGGGGGAGCTCTGCGCCGCGGGAGAGCTCGGCGAGCTTCGCTACGTCTACTCGCAGCGGCTCAACCTGGGCAGGCTGAGGGCGGACGAGAACGCCCTCTGGAGCCTCGGCGCTCACGATGTCTCCGCGATCCTGACGCTGACCGGCGAACTGCCAGCCGAGGTCAGCGCCCGTGGCTCCAGCTACGTGCGCGAGGGGGTGGAGGACGTGGTCTTCGCTCATCTCACCTTCGCCGGCGGCCTCGCCGCACACGTCCACGTCTCCTGGCTCGATCCGCGCAAGGAGCGGCGCCTCACCGTCGTCGGCTCGCAGCGGATGGCAACCTTCGACGACATGGAGGCGGAGCGCAGGCTGACGATCTACGACAAGGGATTCGATCCCGACGCGGCGTTGGAGGGGGATTTCGTCGCCCGCTCGGGCGAGCAGCGCAGCCCGGCGATCTCGCGCCACGAGCCGCTGCGGCTCGAGCTCGAACACTTCCTCGATTGCCTGCGGGGTGAGGCGGCGCCACGCACCGGTGGGCGCGAGGGCCTGCACGTCGTCCGCGTCCTGGCGGCACTGCAGAAATCGCTCGACGCGGGTGGCGAGACCGTGGCGCTCGTGCCCCGCGAGGCCCCCGCGTGAGCAAGGCCGCCCTGCTGCCTGGCGATCTGGCGCCGGGGCTGCTGATCGGCGACAAGGTGCAGATCGGCGCGGGTGTGTCGCTCGGCGGGCACGTCACGATCCACGCCGGGGCGGTGATCGGCGAGGGGGCGCGAATCGGCGACCACGCGCAGATCCGCGAGCGTGCGCAGGTCGGTGCCGGCGCGACCGTCGGCAGCTTCGTCTCGGTCGATCCGGAGGTCGTCGTCGGCCGGCGTGCCAGCCTGCAGACCCGTTGCTACCTCGCCCGCGGCACGACGGTCGAGGATGACGCCTTCCTCGGCCCGGGCGTGACGATCGCCAACGACGACACGATGGGCCGCCACGCGCCGGGCGAGGTGTTGCGCGGCGCCCTGTTGCGACGCGCCTGCCGGGTCGGCGCCGGGGTGACG
>JBAREU010000385.1:0-6150 GCA_049796515.1 Solirubrobacterales bacterium | reverse complement strand
GCGCTCGGCCGGCGGACCCTTGACCAAAGTGAGGCGATCGGGCGAGAAGACCGCGACCGGCGGGCGATGCCGCGCCAGGGTGGCGGGCTCCGCTGGGCTGCCGTCGAGCAGGTGGCGGCGACCGTCGCTGCGGCTGACCGAAGCGAGCAGGCGTCGCTCGACGCCATCCTCGTCGCGCACGACCGCTTCGGCACGGGCGAGCTGGCCGCCGAAGGGGATCAGCTCGCGCCGGTCGGTGGTTCGGAAGGAACGGCCGGTGAGGGCGAAGTAAAGCGCCTCGAGCAGGTTCGTCTTGCCGGCGCCGTTGGGCCCGAGCAGGCTGACTATCCCCTGACCGAGCTCGACTCGCACGTCGTTCAGGCTGCGCAACGGCCTCGCTTCGACGGCGGTGACGCGCACCCGCCCTCCCCGCTAGACGTTGAGGCGGATCGGCATCACGAGGTAGCGGAAGTCTTCGTTGTCGACCGGCTGCAGCAAACCCGGCCGCAGCGGTGAGATCAGCCGCAGCACGACCTCGTCGTCGCTGACGCTTTCGATGCCGTCACGCAGGAACTCCGGGTTGAAGCCGATCTCCAACGGCTCCCCCTCGAATGCAGCCGGCATCGTCTCTTCCGCGTCGCCAACGTCGGGCGTCGACGCGGACACCTTCAACTCACCCGGGGAGAGCGACAGTCGCAATGGTGCGTTGCGTTGCGCCAGCTGACTGACCCGTCGAACGACGTCGAGGAATTCGGGTCGCGGGAGGCGCACGTCGTGCTCGTAGGACTCCGGCAGGAGTTGTCGAAAGTTGGGGAACTGCCCATCGATCAGCCTCGTATTGAGGAGGATCGGCCCTGCCTCGAAGACGGCCTGGTTCGGGAGGAGGCTGACCGCGACCTCCTCCAGCTCGCCGCCGACGACGAGGCGACCGAGCTCGCGCAGCGCCTTGGCCGGGATGTTGGCCTCGAGCTCGCCGCCAATCGGGCCCTCCAGCTCGGTGCGCTTTACGGCGAGGCGATAGGAATCGGTAGCGACCATCGTCATCTCCTGACCCGCGGCGCTGACCAGGACCCCGGTCAAGACCGGCCGCATGTCGTCGCGCGAGGCGGCGCGGGCGACCAGCTCGACCGTCTCAGCCAGGGCGGAGGCGGGGATCTTCAACGGCTCGGGACCCTGCTCGGGGAGGTTCGGGAAGTCCTCCGCGAGGAGGACGCGAAGGTGAAAGCTGGAGCCACCGCTGCGGATCTCGACGTCGCGCTCGGCCTCGCGCAGCCGAATCTCGACACTCTCCTCGCCAAGCGAGCGGGCGAGCTCGGACAACAGGCGGCCGGGAAGCAAAGCCGAGCCGCCGTCGGATACCTCCGCCTCGAGCGCCGTGCGCAACCCCATCTCCCCGTCGGTCGCCGCAAGCGTCACGCCATCTGCGTCGGCGTGGAGGAGGATCCCAGAAAGGGCCTGAGTCGCGGCGCGGGTGGAAACAGCCCGCGAGACGATCGACAGTTTGGCGACGAGCTCATCTCGTTTGCTGATCAGCTTCAAATGATTGATGTCCTCTTGAGTTGGGTTAGTGCTTGTGGAAACAGCAAGAATCGGCGCCAATTTGGCATGGCGATGGGATTTTCAGCCTGTGGAGTCCTCTGGGGAGGGCATGGATTCTTACAGCGCCATCGGCGGTCAGCGGGATCCGGTTGAGGGTCTGTGGATAGCCGTGCGCAGCTCTGCCACTCGTTGCGCCAGCTCGGCATCGGCGGTCAAGGTTGCCTCGACACGGCGCAACGAATTGAGGATCGTCGTGTGGTCGCGGCCACCGTAGAGGCGGCCAATCTGAGGCAGGGAGAGATCGGTTGCCTCGCGAGTGAGCAGGATCGCGATCTGGCGAGCGCGGAGGGGGGTTGCAGCTCGGCTGGCGCCGACCAGCTCGGCGCGGGAGATGCCGAAGGCCGCGGCAACGCGCTGCTGGATCTCCTCCACCGTCGTCGGCTCGGCCTGCTGGGACCCGCTGGGGATCAGCTCGGCGATCAGCTCCGGGCTGAGCGGCTTGGCGGTGAGCGAGGCGTGGGCGATTACCTTGGTCAGCGCACCATGGAGACGGCGCACGTTGGCGTCGATGCGATGGGCGAGCTCGGAGAGTGCGTCTCTCTCCTCGCCCCCCAGACCGGCCTCGCGCGCGAGTCGCTGGAGGACGATGACTCGGGTCGCCAGGTCCGGCGGTTCGACCGGAATCGTCAAACCCCACTCGAATCGGTCGCGCAGCCGAGCCTCCAGGGTCAAGAGCTCGCTGGGCAGGCGGTCCGCGGAGAGGACGAGCTGGCTCCCGCCCTCGTAGAGCGCGTTGAAGGTGTGGAAGAACTCCTCTTCGGTGTGCTGCTTGCCTTGGAGGAACTGGATGTCGTCGACGAGCAGCACGTCGAGATCGCGGTAGCGACTCTTAAAACGCTCCGCTCCACTCGAACGCAAGGCGCCGACGAACTCATTGGTGAAGGACTCGGCGGTCGTGTAGCGGACGCTGAGGCCAGGGGCGTTTGCGCGCAGGTAGTTGGCGATCGCGCCAAGCAGGTGCGTCTTGCCCAGTCCCGGCGGCCCGTGCAGGAAGAGGGGGTTGTACGCCTCCGACGGGGTCTCGGCTACGGCCAGCGCGGCGGCATGAGCGGCGCGGTTGCCCTCCCCGATGACGAACCGCTCGAATGTGTAATTGGGATTGAGGTCGACTGGCGCCGTCCGGTCGACCTCGGCGCCCGCCTCCTGGCCGGCGGAAAAGGCGACCTCGCGCAGCGTCGAGTCGGCAGCGCCTACCGCCTCACGAAGCAGCGGGGCGTAGCGACGCTCCACCCAGGCCTGGATTCCCTCCGGAGCGGAGAGATACAGGGTCGAGCCCTGAGTGCCCACCGCGCGCAGAGGCTCCAGCCAGATCTTGAAGGTCGACTCGGGGACGGCCTGTCGCAGCCGCCGCTGGACCTCCCCCCAAAGGTCGTCGAGATTCTGTTCGACGGAGTCGTCGCGCACCAGCGAGCGACCATAGCGGCGGCCATGTCGACCGAATCGAGGCGGGTCGCAAATGCCGGAAGAAAGATTCTCGGCCGGCATTGCCGACACTCCCCCGGGACCGGCACGCCTCCGTATACTGCGACGGCCAATGAAGCGCACCTATCAGCCGAAGAGGCGAAAGCGGGCCAAGACCCACGGGTTCCGAGCGAGGATGCAGACGCGCAGCGGACGCGCGATCCTGAAGCGTCGCCGGCGCAAAGGCCGGAAGCGCCTCACGCCGGGATGACGGCCTGCATAGCCGGGTTCGAGTGATGGCGGGGAAGCGACGGCGCCTCTCACGGAGCGCTGAGTTCGATCGCGTCTACCGAGATGGCTCCTCCCACGCGACCCGCTACCTCGTGCTCTACAGCTTCCCTCGCAAGGACGAGGAGGAGCGTGATGTCAGGCTTGGAGTCTCGGTCAGCCGCAAGGTCGGCGGGGCGGTCGACCGCAACCGCGTCAAGCGGACGCTACGCGAGGCCTTCTGGTCGTTTTCGGAGCGTTTGCCGGAGAGGCACGACTTCGTCCTGGTTGCTCGACCGGAGATCGGTCCGCTGATCGAGCGGGATGGCGCCGAGGGCGTCAAAGCGACCCTGGAAGAGGCGCTGGGCGAGGCCGGCAGCGCGGAGCGTTCCACGTGAAACGCCTCCTGCTTGCGCCGATCGTTGCCTATCAGCGCTGGGTTACGCCCGCCCTGCCTCGCCGTTGCCGCTACGAGCCAACCTGCTCCGCTTACGCGGCGCAGTCGATCCGGCGATTTGGCGCTGTAAGGGGCTTTCTGCTGGCCTGCTGGCGCCTGCTGCGCTGCAACCCCTTCAGCCACGGCGGCTTCGACCCAGTCCCTGAGCGGTTCACGCTCCGTGTCGGCCCGGTCGATCCGTCCGAGTACCACGGGGAAGCGCGCACATGATCCCGATCGCCAACGTGCTGCAGCCGCTGATCGACGTCGCCAACTCGGTCCTCAAGTTCTTCCACGACGAGGCCGGCCTCAGCTGGGGAATGTCGATCATCGCCCTGACGGTCGTCACGCGGGCCCTGCTCATCCCGCTGACTTACAAATCGCTGAAAGGGATGCGGGCCCTACAGGCCCTGCAGCCGCAGCTCAAGGAGATCAAAGAGAAGTACAAGAACGACCAGAAACGCATGCAGCAGGAGATGATGCGCTTCTACCAGGAGAACAAAGTCAACCCCTTTGCCTCCTGCATCCCGCTGCTCGCCCAGCTGCCGGTCTTCATCACTCTCTTCTACGTCCTCAAAAATGAGCTCCCCGACGACATCGGCTGCAAGGCGGGTGAATGCGGCGGCGAAGCGTCCTTCCTATTCATCAACGATCTGACCGCGAAGGCGGCTGGCGGCGAACTGATCGCCCTGCTCATCCTCTACGTCGGCACCCAGCTGATCTCCGGCCTGGTGATGGCGGTGACGGCTGACAAAAGCCAGCGCATCATGATGCTCGTCCTGCCCTTCGTCTTCGTCCCCTTCGTCATCACCTTCCCCGCCGGCCTCGTCCTCTACTGGATCACGACCAACGTCTGGACGATCGGCCAGCAGTACGCGATCCAACGCTTCATCCCCGCTCCCCAGGTGGCGACGCCGGCGGAGGTAAAGGCGGCTAAACCTCCGCCTCCTTCGCCCAAAAAGAAGAAGCGGCGTCGGTAGCGGAAGCTCGACCGGCGGCGGGGAGATCCCCTCAGAAGCTGCCTATGTTCGCTCGCTCCGCTCCGCTCACTATGTTGGTGCCGCTTCGCGGCTGGAATCACTCTCCGGTGCGCGCTTCGCGAGGCACTTCTGAGGGGATCTCCCCGCCGCCGGGACCATCCCGCTTCTCGCTGAGGTGGCCTACATGGGTGGGTGGCATCTCTCGCTGAGCTGAGGGATAAGGGCACCCAATCCCCACGCACTGCCTGAGCTGGAATAGGCTGCGCCGCGTGAGTGATGATGGGAAATGGCCGGAGGAGCCTGCTGAGCGGGTCAAGGAGCTTGTTGAGGGCGTTCTGGACGAACTTGACCTTGGCGGCGAGGTTGAGATTCGCGAGGACGAGGAGCGGATCGAAGCTGTCGTTTCCGGGGAGGACGATTACGGGCTGCTGATTGGGAAACGTGGGCAGACGATCGACGCGCTGCAGCTGCTGTGCTTCCAAGCCGCATTTCGCGGCATCCGGGATCGCAAGCGGGTGGTGCTCGATGCCGCCGGCTATCGGGAGCGGCGCCGGGAGGTTCTTACGGCGCGGGCCGACCGGGCCGCCGAGCAGGCACTGGACGGGAACGTCAGCGTCGAGATGGACCCGATGAGCGCGCAGGAACGGCGCGTCGTGCACGAACACCTCAAAGAGCGCTCCGGGGTCGAGACCTACAGCGAAGGCGACGAGCCTCGCCGCTGCGTGGTCGTCGCTCCGCTCGTCTCGGAGTGAGCCGCGACCCGACCGCCTCGCTGAGCCCGCGGCAGCGCCAGGCGCTAGAGACGGTGCTGGAACTGCTGGCGCAGGAGCGTGCCTCGGTCAGCTCGATCACCGAACCCGCGCGCGCCTGGCGGGTACACATCGCCGACAGCCTCACCGGCCTCGAGGTCGCGCCACTGGCGGAGGCAGGGAAAATCGCCGATATCGGCTCTGGAGCTGGCTTTCCGGGCCTCCCCCTAGCCGTCGCCAAGCCCGACTCCCGAATCGACCTGATCGAGTCGGTGGGCCGCAAGTGCGAGTTCATCGAGCGCGCCGCCAAGGCCGCCGGAATCGCCAACGCAGCCGTTCTCAACGCCCGCTCGGAGGAGCTGGCCAGCGACGAGCGCCGCGGGTCCTACGACGCGGTAACCGCCCGCGCCGTGGGCCGCCTCTCGACCCTGGCTGAGCTGGCTTCACCCCTCCTCCGCGAAAACGGAGTCCTGGTCGCCTGGAAGGGCAAACGAGACCCCGACGAGGAGGCCCAGCTGGAGCGAGCCGCCGATCAGCTCGCAATGCACCCGGAGCAAGTCCTCGACGTGGGCGACCGAGCCGGCAGCAAACACCGCCACCTCCACGTCCTGCGCAAGCTCGGCCCAACCCCCGACGACCTTCCCCGCCGCCCAGGCATGGCCAAGAAGCGCCCCCGCGGGTAGGTGGGATGGGTGTCCCTCGAACCGGCGGATACTCAAAACGGCGGTCTAATTAGACC
>JBAREU010000384.1:0-1654 GCA_049796515.1 Solirubrobacterales bacterium | reverse complement strand
CGCCAGCGGCAGCCACGAGCTGCTCTGCGCCGTCGTCGACGCCGCCGACCGCGACCCGGTCGACCTCGCCTCCGAAGCGCGCAAGGCGCTGATCAAGGAGCGCGGATCGGTCCGTGCCGCGGCCAGCCGCCCGGCGCCCCCCGAGGAGCTGCGTCACTCCTTCCACGAGGCGCGCTGCGCGCTCGAGGCGACCGCATTCTCGGAAAACGGCAGCGGGCCCGAGGTCGCCTCTTGGCGCGACCTCGGCGCCTTCACCCTGCTGCTCTCGATCCAGGACGACGAAGCGCTGAAGCTCTACTGCGACAGCGTTCTGGGCCCGATCGAGGCGGGCGACGAGGAGTACGGCGGCGAGCTGCTGCGCTCGCTGGAGGCCTTCATCGAGCAGAACGGCCAGTGGGAGCGCGCTGCCCGCCAGGTCTACTGCCACCGGCACACCCTGCGCTACCGCATGCGCAAGGTCGAGGAGCTGACCGGCCGCGACCTCTCAAGGGCGCACGACCGGATCGAGTTCTGGCTGGCGCTGCGGGCCCGCGAGTTGGTGGGGACGTGACTGGAGGCGGGCGATGATCGTCGGCGTCCCCCGCGAGATCAAGCCCGACGAGTACCGCGTCGCGATCACCCCTGCGGGCGTGCGCGAGATGGGCGTGCACGGCCACCAGGTCCTGATCGAGGCGGGGGCGGGCGAGGGCAGCGCGATCGCCGACGCCGAATTCGAGGCGCAGGGCGCGCGCATCGTCCCCGACGCGGCCACTGTCTTCGCCGAGGCGGAGATGGTGCTCAAGGTGAAGGAGCCGCAGCCCGTGGAGATCGAGCTGCTGCGCCGCGGGCAGCTGCTCTTCACTTACCTGCACCTCGCCCCCGACCCCGAGCAGACCCGTGGCCTGCGCGGTTCCGGCGCCACTTGCGTCGCCTATGAGACCGTCGAGGATCAGCGTGGGCGGCTGCCGCTGCTGGCGCCGATGAGCGAGATCGCCGGCAAGATCGCCACCCAGGCCGGCGCCTTCATGCTGGAGAAGCCGCTCGGCGGGCGCGGCATCCTGCTCGGCGGCGTCCCGGGGGTCGCCGCGGCCAACGTGATGGTGATCGGCGCCGGCGTCGTCGGCATGAACGCGGCTACCGTCGCGATTGGTATGCAGGCCGACGTCTTCGTCTACGACAAGTCGGTCGACCGCCTGCGCGAGCTCGACGTCGCCTTCGCCGGCGCCTGCTCGACCGTCTACTCGACCACCCTCGCGATCGAGGAGATGCTGCCGCGGGCGGATCTCGTGATCGGCGCCGTCCTCGTCCACGGCGCCCGCGCCCCTTATGTAGTGCGGCGCGAGCAATTGGCGCTGATGAAGCCGGGGGCGGTGTTGGTCGACGTCGCGATCGACCAGGGCGGATGCTTCGAGACCTCGCGCCCGACCACCCACCACGATCCGACCTTCGAGGTCGACGGGATCACCCACTACTGCGTCGCCAACATGCCCGGCGCGGTCCCGATCACCTCCACCCACGCCCTCACCAACGCGACCCTTCCCTTCGCGATCGCGCTCGCCGACCGCGGCGTGGAGGAGGCGATCCGGCGCGACCCCGGCCTGCGGCCGGGCGTCAACGTCGCCGGCGGCGAGGTGACCCATCCGGCGGTAGCCGAGGCCGTCGGCATGCCCTGCGT
>JBAREU010000383.1:0-5215 GCA_049796515.1 Solirubrobacterales bacterium | reverse complement strand
CCCGACGGTCGGTCGGGCACGGGACGGCAAGCTCATCCTGCTCTTCACCGGCCAGGGATCTCAGCGGCTTGGGATGGGTCAGGAGCTCTATGAGGCCGATCCGGTCTTCCGCGAAGCCTTTGAGGCGGTCTGCGAGCAGCTCGATCTCCACCTGGAGAAACCGCTCAAGGAGATCGTCTTTGCTAAAGGCAAGAAGGCGCAGGCGCTGCTCGACGACACTACCTACGCCCAGCCGGCTCTCTTTGCGGTCGAGGTGGCGCTCTTTGAGGCGCTCTCGAAGAGGGGTCTGAAGCCAGACCTGCTCGCCGGTCACTCGATCGGTGAGATCGCTGCGGCTCATGTGGTGGGAGTGTTCGACCTCGCGGATGCAGCCAAGCTCGTCGCCGCCAGGGGACGTCTGATGGGGGCGCTGCCCAAGGGCGGGGCGATGGCGGCGATCGAGGCCGCTGAGGGGGAGGTCGCCGAGTCGATTAAGGGTCGAGAGGACGAGCTGGCGATCGCGGCGATCAACGGACCGACCTCGACTGTGATCTCGGGAGCTAAGGATGCCGTCGAGGAGATCCGCGCCCAGTGGGAGGCCGAGGGCCGCAGGACAAAACAGCTTGCCGTCTCCCACGCCTTCCACTCGCCCCTGATGGAGCCGATGCTGGAGGAGTTCGGTGAGATCGCAAGCTCGCTCACCTTCAATGAGCCGAAGATCCCAATCGTCTCCAACCTCACGGGCGAGACGCTCACTGCCGAGCAGGCAGCCGACCCCGCCTACTGGGTGCGCCATGTGCGTGAGCCGGTGCGCTTTGCCGATGCGGTTGGAGCTCTCGCCAAGCAGGGCACGAGCACCTACCTGGAGCTGGGGCCAGATCCGGTGCTCTGCGCGATGGCTAGGGAATGTCTCGATGAGGAGGCACAGGTCGCCTTCGTTCCCACCCTGCGCGAGGGACGCCCCGAGGGCGATGTGATCTCGCTCGCAATAGCCGCCGCCCATGTCGCCGGTGCCAAGCTCGACTGGGAGGCCTTCTTCTCTGGCGCGGGCGCAAAGCGAGTTCCCCTTCCGACCTATCCCTTCCAGCGCGAGCGCTACTGGCTGGATTCCGCACAGAACGGGGCGGGGGACCTGACCGCCGCTGGACAAGCGGCAGCGGATCATCCGTTGCTGGGGGCGACCGTCGAGCTGGCGGGAAGCGAAGAGGGAAGCCTGCTGCTCACCGGCCGCCTCTCCCTCTCCACCCACCCCTGGCTCGCCGACCACACAGTCGGCGAGGCGATCCTCCTGCCCGGCACGGCCTTCCTCGAGCTGGCGCTTAGAGCGGCAGAGCAGCTCGGCGCCGAGACAGTCGAGGAGCTGACCCTGCAATCCCCCCTGGTCCTGCCCGAGGCCGGAGCCGTCGCGATCCAGGTCACCGTCTCGGGCCACGGCGAGGACGGCCGCCGCGAGATCGCGATTCACTCGCGGCCGGAGGGTGGGGAGGACGAGGAGCCCGCCGAGTGGACCCGCCACGCCGAGGGGGCCCTCTCCGCAGAGGCAGTCAAAGCCCCAGAGCCCCTTGACACCTGGCCTCCCGAGGGCGCCGAGCCGCTGGAGGTCGAGTACCTCTATGACCTCTTGGCCGAGCATGGCCTCATTTACGGCCCCGCCTTCCAAGGCCTGAAGGCCGCCTGGAGAGAGGGCGAGGAGATCTTCGCCGAGGTCTCTCTTCCCGAAGAGCAGGCCCAGGGAGCAGAGCGCTTCGGCATTCACCCGGCACTGCTCGACTCCGCCCTGCACGGCATCGCCCTCTCCGCGCTCGAGGGAGCGGGAGAGATGCGGCTGCCCTTCTCCTGGAGCGGGGTCTCCCTGGTCGCGCATGGTGCGCGGGAGCTACGGGTGCGGATCGCCCCGCGGGGAGAGTCGGTTTCGCTGCAGCTCGCCGACGGCGCAGGGGTCCCCGTAGCCGTTGTCGGCGCCTTGGCCATGCGCCCGCTCGACCCCGCTCAGCTGAGGGCCCCGGCGCAAAGACGGCAGGGTTTGCTCGGCATCGAGTGGAGCGAGGTCTCTCTCGAGGGGCAGGACACGGAATCCGTCGAGGGGGAGCAGCTGCGCTGCGAGATCGACGGCGATGCCACCACAGCCGAGGCAGCCCATAAGGCAACCGAGGAAGCCCTGGAAGCGATCCAGAGCTGGCTCGGCGATGACTCCAAAGCCGACTCACGCCTGACCCTGATCACCCGTGGCGCGATGACCACGGGGGAGGAGTCTCCCGATCCCGCAGCAGCAGCGATCTGGGGCCTCATCCGCTCGGCCCAGTCCGAGCACCCTGGCCGCTTCGCCCTGATCGATACCGACGGCAGCAATGCCTCTGAAGAGGCATTGCAGGCAGCGCTCGCCCTCGGAGCCACCGAGCCCCAGCTCGCCCTGCGCGAGGGGGTGGCATCGGCACCACGTCTCGCCCGCAGCAAGGTAGGCGAGCAGGAGCCAGGTGCCGAGGT
Source organism: Solirubrobacterales bacterium (assembly GCA_049796515.1). Taxonomy (GTDB): domain Bacteria; phylum Actinomycetota; class Thermoleophilia; order Solirubrobacterales; family 70-9; genus VRUE01. The sequence continues at coordinate 2,752 of JBAREU010000383.1, read as the reverse complement.
CGCGATCGACCCCGAGCGCACGGTCCTGATCAGCGGCGGTACCGGCGGACTGGGAGCCCTCACCGCCAGACACCTCGCCGAGCGCCACGGTGCTCGCCATCTGCTCTTGGTCAGTCGCAGCGGCTCCAAAGCCAAGGGGGCAAGGGAGCTGAAGCGGGAGCTCGGAGAACTGGGCGCAGAGGCTCGGATTGCCGCTTGCGACGTATCGGATCGCAAGGCGCTGGGGAAGCTCCTCACGTCGATCCCCGACGAGCACCCGTTGGGCGCCGTCATCCACTGCGCCGGGACGCTCGATGACGCCACCGTCGAGACCCTCACCGCCGAGCAGCTCACCCGCGTCTTCGCCGCCAAGGTCGATGCCGCCTGGAACCTGCACGAGCTGACCAAAGAAGCAGACCTCTCGGCCTTCGTCCTCTTCTCCTCCGCGGCCGGAACGATCGGTGCCCCCGGCCAGGCCAACTACGCCGCCGCCAACGTCTTCCTCGACACCTTGGCTCAACGGAGAAAGGTGCAAGGCCTGCCCGCCACCTCGATCGCCTGGGGCCTTTGGCAGAGAGAGGGCATGGGCTCGGGCCTCTCCGAGGCCGACCTGGCACGGCTGAAGCGGGGCGGGATCGAGACGCTCACCGACGAGCAGGGGCTCGATCTCTTCGACACCGCACTGGCTTTATCCCGGCCCCTGGCCGTGGCGCTGCCCCTCGACCCGGCCGGCCTGCGGGCCGTGGCCTCACTCGGCGCCCTGCCACCGATCTTGAGCGGCCTGGTGCGCACCCCCAAGCGCCGCAGCGCCGTATCGGGCTCACTTGCCACCAAGCTCGCATCCCTGCCCGAGGCAGAGCACTCCGCCCACGTCATCGACCTGGTCAGAGCAGAGGTCGCCGCGGTCCTCGGCCATGACTCCGCTCGGGAGGTCCGGCCCGATAAGGCCTTCGGGGAGCTCGGCTTTGACTCGCTCGCCGCGGTCGAGTTGCGCAATCGCCTAAACGCGGTCTCCGGCCTGCGCCTGGCGGCGACCGTCGTCTTCGACTACCCCACACCGAGCGCCCTCGCCGAGCACCTGCTCGCCGAGGCGAGCGCGGGCGGTGCCGCCAGGAAGGTCGCGGTCAGAGCCCAGGCCAGCGATGAGCCGATCGCAATTGTCGGCATGGCCTGCCGCTACCCGGGAGGGGTCTCCTCACCTGAGGAGCTATGGCAGCTGGTCGCCGAGGGTCGCGACGGCATCACCGAGTTTCCCGCCGATCGCGGCTGGGACCTCGAGCGCCTCTACCACCCCGACCCAGAGCACCCCGGCACCAGCTATACGCGCGAGGGGGGCTTCCTCCTCGATGCCGCCAACTTCGACGCCGAGTTCTTCGGCATCTCCCCGCGCGAGGCGTTGATCATGAACCCGCAGGAACGGCTGTTGCTCGAATCCTGCTGGGAGGCATTGGAGGACGCCGGGGTCGACCCGGCCTCCTTGAAGAAGAGCCCGACCGGCGTCTTTGCCGGCGTCATGTATCAGGACTACGGCCCCGCCGCCGGGATGACCCAGAGCGTCGTCTCCGGACGCGTCGCCTACACCCTCGGCCTCGAGGGGCCGGCGATCAGCATCGACACCGCCTGCTCCTCATCGCTCGTAGCGATGCACCTCGCCAGCCAAGCCCTTAGAGGGGGCGAGTGCAGCCTTGCCCTCGCCGGCGGAGTGACCACCTTTGCCACCCCGAGCGTTTTCCTCGAGTTCTCCCGCCAGCGCGGCCTCGCCCCCGACGGGCGCTCCAAGTCCTTCGCCGAGGCGGCCGACGGGGTCGCCTGGTCAGAGGGGGTCGGCATGCTCGTCCTCGAGCGCCTCTCCGAGGCAAAGCGACACGGCCACCCGATCCTCGCCCTGCTCAAGGGCTCGGCCGTCAACCAGGACGGCGCATCCAACGGCCTCACCGCCCCCAACGGCCCCTCCCAGGAGCGGGTGATCAGACAGGCGCTGGCCAACGCCCGCCTGACCCCCGAGGAAATAGACGTCGTCGAGGGACACGGCACAGGCACAACCCTCGGCGACCCGATCGAGGCCGGGGCATTACTTGCCACCTACGGCCAGGACCGAGAGACACCGCTTCGGCTCGGCTCGATCAAGTCCAACATCGGCCACACCCAGGCGGCGGCGGGAGTCGCCGGCGTGATCAAGATGACCGAAGCGATGCGGCGGGGCGCTCTGCCCAAGACCCTGCACGTCGATGAGCCTTCGACGAAAGTCGATTGGGAGACGGGCGAGATCGACCTGCTCACCGAGCAGACCCCCTGGGAAGCAGACGGCCGGCCGCGCCGGGCCGGTGTCTCCTCCTTCGGCATCAGCGGCACCAACGCCCATGTGATCGTGGAGGAGGCACCCGAGGCTGAGGCGGGTGAGACGGCGCCGGCCAACCCCCAGGCGGGTCCGATCCCGCTCGTCCTCTCGGCCAAAGCAGAGCCGGCGCTGGTCGAAGCCGCCGAGCGCCTGGCCGCCCACATCGAGCAGAACCCCGAGCTCGATCCGACTGACGTCGCCTACTCGCTTGCTACGACTCGAACTGCCTTCGAGCACCGGGCGGTGGCGCTGGGGGCGGATCGGGAGGAGTTGCTTGTGGGGTTGGAGGCTCTCGCCGACCGACCGTCGGGAGTCCCCTCTCAGGCCGCGTTCGGGGGAGTTCCTGCGAGGGGACTCCCGACAGTCGGTCGGGCACGGGACGGCAAGCTCGCCCTGCTCTTTACCGGACAGGGATCTCAGCGGCTTGGGATGGGC
>JBAREU010000382.1:0-4549 GCA_049796515.1 Solirubrobacterales bacterium | reverse complement strand
CCAAGGTCCCAGCCGCCGTCGGTACGCCGGGAGGTCCGACCGATGCCGGCGGCGGTGTCGTCGACGGGGGTCCCGGTGAGGCGGTTGAAGTCCAGGAGGGCGACGAGTACGCGTTCACTTTCTCCTTCTACATCGAGCCGGTCGTGTACCGGGATCCCGGCACGGAAAACCTGATCCTGCGCTTCAAGGGCGCGACCGCCGAGCTGCAGACCTTTGGCCTGCAGCTCTGGGACGACGGCGCCGGCCAGCGGGGCCTCTGGGCGAGTGGCGAGGCGATGGGCGGCGAGCGATTCCTGGCCCCGGTGGCCGAGCGCGAGTGGCACGAAGCGGTCGTCTGCTTCCGCGCCTCGAGCGAGGGCGATGGCTTCTACCTGCTGATCCTCGACGGGCAGCCGATCGATATGCGGGCCTGGGTCAGCCTGATCGACCCAGGTAGCAGCTCGACCCTGATCGAGGCCGGGCTCTTCCGCGAAGGCGTTCTCGTCGAAGACGCCACGGACGTCTTCTTCGGCCCGGCAGAGCTCAGCGAGACGCTGGAGTCCGTCATACCCTGAGTCGATGCGGGCGATGGTCCTGGAGCGGCAGCGCGAGCCCTTACGGCCCGCCGAGCTGCCGGATCCAGAACCTGGTCCCGGCCAGGTGCTGCTCGCCGTTGCGGCCTGCGGCGTCTGTCGCACCGACCTGCACATCGTCGACGGCGAGCTGACCGAGCCGAAGCTGCCGCTCGTCCCGGGCCACCAGATCGTCGGCACGGTGGCCGGCGCAGGGGAGGGGGCCGAGCGTTTCGCCCCCGGGGACCGCGTCGGGGTTCCCTGGCTGGGCTGGACCTGTGGCGAGTGCCGTTACTGCCTTGCCGGACGCGAGAACCTCTGCGACCGCGCCCGCTTCACCGGCTATGACCTCGACGGCGGCTACGCCGAGCTCGCCGTCGCCGACGAGCGCTTCTGCTTCCCGATCCCCACTGGATATCCCGACGCGCAGGCGGCGCCGCTGCTCTGCGCCGGCCTGATCGGCTACCGGGCGCTGCGCCTGGTCGGCGATGCCGAGCGGATCGGCTTCTACGGCTTTGGCGCCTCCGCCCACATCCTCTGCCAGGTGGCGGTACACGAGGGCCGGCGTGTCTTTGTTTTCACCCGCGAGGGGGACGAGGAGAGCCAGCAATTCGCCAACGATCTCGGCGTCGAGTGGGCGGGTGCCTCGGGCGAGGCGCCGCCAGAGGAGCTCGACGGCGCGATCGTCTTCGCTCCGGTCGGCTCGCTGATGACGGCGGCCCTGCGGGTCAGCGCCAAGGGAGCGAGGATCGTCAGCGCCGGCATCCACATGAGCGACATCCCCTCGTTTCCGTACAAACAGCTCTGGGGCGAGCGGACGCTCGGCTCGGTCGCCAACCTGACGCGCCGCGACGGCGAGGAGTTCCTCGATCTGGCCCCACGCGTCCCGGTCCGCACCGAGGTAGAGATCCACCCCCTCGAGGCGGCAAACGAGGCACTAGCCTCGATCCGCGACGGCAGCCTAAAAGGCGCCGCGGTTTTGCAGGTCGCCTGATCCAGGCGTGCCGTCGCACAGGGGCGGATATGGACCTCCCAGCGACGGCACGTCCTCAGCGGAAGAGGTCCTCCTCCGGGGGGCGGCGCAGGGCTGCGGCGCCGGGGCCGTCCTCTGCGGTGACGTAGCGGTCTAGGCCGCGGACGATTGCGGCGGGGACTCGGCTTGCCTTGTTGCGCACGAGATCAGCGGCGGCTGCCGCCTCGTCGGCGATTGCGATCAGGGTTGCTTCCAGCTCGCGGCCGGCGGCGTCGGTGCGGCCGCGCCAATCGTCGAGGGGGGCGATGCCGGCGCAGCCGATCGCGACCTCAACCTGACCCAGCCGCCAGCTGCGACTGAAGCTGTCGGAGACGATGATCGCGGGGGAGACGTCGGCGGCGGCGCGGATCTCGTCGCGTATGCGCCGCGCTGAGGCATCGGGGTCCTCCGGCAGGAGCAGGGCCGTGTCGGCCTCGCTCAGGTTGGACCTGTCGACGCCCGCGTTGGCGCAGACGAACCCGTGGTGGGTCTCGGCGATCAGCACCCCGCGCTCGGCCCGCAGCACCTCGCGGCTCTCGGCGAGGATCAGCTCGACCAGCGCCGGCTCCTTGTCCAGCTCGGCAGCCAGCCGACGCGCCTCGCTGCCAGGGACGACCGAGGAGAGTTGCCGCACCCGTCCCTCCGCCTTCGAGACGATCTTCTGCGAGACGACGACGACGTCGCCCTCGCCAAGGTCGGCCCGCTCTGCGATCAGCTCGCCGACCCTCATCCCCTCGGTTACCTCGGGTAGGCCGGGAACGCCGACCACCTGCAGCTCGCCCGTCGCCTGGTTCATATGCCCAGCACCTTCGCGGTGCGTCTGGCGCGGCCTCGGCGGGCTTCCAGCTCGCGGGTCAGGGCGATGACGTCGGCCGGCGTATCGAGGTCGAGCGCCAGCGACGGCACCTCCTCGACGGCGAAGGGAATGCCGGCTTCGCGGGCGGCGATGAGGTGACGATCGCAACTGCCCTCGCCGAAGGCCGGCCGGATTGCCCCCGGCGGAGAGAGGACGAGGGCGTTGGTGCCGGTGCCGTGCCGGTCGGGGACGATTGCGACGAAGCTCTCCGGCACGCCGGTCAGCAGGCTGTCGAGCTCGCGCGGGTCGAGCAGCGGGCAGTCTCCCGGCAGGAGGACGACGCGCTCTGCCCCGCCCACCTCGGCGCGGGCGATCCCGGCCAGGGCAGCGACCACGTGCCCCTCGTCGGCGGGGTCGGGCAGGACGTCGGCGTCGCCCGCGGCGACGATCTCCTGCGCTCTCGGGTCGCCGGTGACGACAACGGTCCGCTCGATCGAGCGCGCGCCACTAATAGCCTCGAGCGTGTCCTCGAGCATCGCGGCAACCAGCGCTTCGCGCCGCTCGTCCTCGATCCCGGCTGCGAGCCGTCGCTTCGCCTCGGCGAAGCGCTTCACCGGCAGGATCGCGGTCGCCCTCACCGGCCGGCGATCTGCTCGGCGGCGTAGTCGAGCACGACTCGAGCGAGCCGGGCGCGGCCGGCCGCGCCCTCCATCAGGGTGGGCACGGCCAGGGTCGGGATCTCCTCCGGCGGCGGGTCAGGATCGGCCTCGTCGACGACCATCGCGTCGATCAGGCCGGCGTAGAGCGAGGCGACCCCGGCCGCGGTCGAGGGTCTGCCCAGCGCTGACATGAAGCGGTCGGTCGGTCCCTTCACGACCTCACCGGCGACGTAGGGGCTCACCGCAACGACCGGCGCGTCGGAGTTGGCGATCGCCTCTCGCATGCCCGGCACTGCGAGGATCGGTCCGATGCTGATCACCGGGTTGGAGGGGCCGATCACGATCGCCTCGGCGTCGTCCAGCGCCGCCAGCACCTCTGCCGTCGGCTCCGCCTCGGCGATCTTCTCCAACTCGACCCCCTGCACCTCGGCGGCGCCGCCGTCGACGATCAGGTACTCCTGCAGGTCGCGCCGCCCGGCCGCGGTCAGCACCTTCGTCCGTACGCGCGTCTCGCTCATCGGCAGCACCTGCGCCTCGACGCCGAGGCCGCGCGCGATCTGCGCCTGGGCGTCGGTCTGCCGGCCGCCCTCATCGAGAAACTGGCGCCGGTAGAGACAGGCGGCGAGATCGCGATCGGAGAGGCTGAACCAGTCCGGTGCACCCAGCCTGGAGAGGCGCTCGAAGACGGTGAAGGTGTCGTCGCGGATCCCCCAGCCGCGCTCGGCGTCGATCTCGCCGCTGAGCCAGTAGGTGATCAGATCGGGATCGGGGGAGACGTGGACGCCGAGCACCTCGATGTCGTCGGCGGTATTGGCGACCACCGCCAGATCGGCGCCGATTTCCTCCTGCATTCCGGCGGCGAGTTTGGCGCCGCCGGTGCCGCCAGCGAGCAAGGCGACCCTCATCGTGCCGCCGTCCTCACTCCCAGTGGTCCCCTTCGGGCAGGCCGGTGAGCTTGATCCCGGCATGCGTCTTGTAGCGGACGTTGACCGAGATCAAGAGCGGGGTCAGCTGCTCGACGATGCGCGCCGTCTCCAGCGGGCCGGCGTTGACCGGGCGAAGCCTGGGGATCAGCTCGATCAGATGGGCAACGCGCGCCTTGTCCGCCTTGCGGTCGCCGCAGACGAGCACGTCCTCGTCGAGGTCGACCTCCGGGTCGGCGAGGCTGGGGGCGCCGACCGTGTGCAGCGCCGCCACCACGGTGACGCCGTCGGGAACCATCTCCTGCGCCTGCTGCGCCGCCGATCCCTGCCAGACGCCGAGCGAGCGCGTCGCCTTGCCGCTCACCGCGGCGGCGAGCGGCACCGTGCAGTCGACCAGGATCTGTCCGGGCTGCAGGGCGTCGCGCAGGTTGTTGAGGTTCTCGGACTGTGCGCGGAAGGGGACGGTGAGGAAGACGACCTCCGCCCGCTTCGCCGCCTCCTCGTTGAGCAGTCCCTCGATCTCGGCCCCGGGCACGGCGTCGCGCAGCTTCGCCGCCGCCTCCTCGGCCCGCTCCGCCGAACGGGAGCCGATCGCGACTGCCCTGCCG
>JBAREU010000381.1:0-3075 GCA_049796515.1 Solirubrobacterales bacterium | reverse complement strand
ATCGAAGGCGCGACCCCGCAGCAGGCGCGCGAGCGCTGCCGCGCCGCGATCGTCGGCACCGGCCAGATCGCAGCTGCTGTCCCGCTGCCGCTCCTCGGCAGGATCGAGATGCGCTCGCCGCTCACCCTTTTCAACGGGCCGCGCCGCGACGGCCACCCGACCGTCATCGGCCACGCCCAGGCCCCGTTTCCCGTCTCGGAGACCTACGTGGTCGTCGTCCCGATCGAACGTCGTCGCGGCACCTACGGCTACCGTGCTGCCTTCGACGTCCCGCTGATCGCCGGCGGGCTCGGCTCGCTCACCCGCGGCAAGCTGAAGATCGGCCGCCGCTACAGCGCCGGGGGGAGCGACCGCAGCTACGTCTCCGCCCGCTGTTCGGATTTCATCCTGCAGACCCGGGGTTCCTTCTCCTTCGCCGACGGCACCGTGATCTACGGCGACGCCTTCAAAGTCTGCCGCGTCAAGCCCTGACGCGCCGTCTTCCTATACTTGCCGACCCCGGGCCGTTAGCTCAGTTGGTAGAGCAGGAGACTCTTAATCTCAAGGTCGTAGGTTCGATCCCTACACGGCCCACTATTCGCCAGGTGGCGTGCCCCCCACACCGAGGCCGCCCAGCGAGTTCTGCAGCTGTTCTTTGTTGACTTGTTTCTGCACTTTGGCGAGTTCTTTCTTCTGCTGATTGAACGGCTGGGCCTGTTTGCGGTACTGGGCCAGCTGTTTTTCGATGCTTTTCTTTTCCGCCTTTGAGGACGAGTCGGCCGCGGCCTTCTTCATCGTCTCGTCGCCGCCTTTGAATTCGCCGTTGAAGTACTGGTAGATCGCCAGGGTGCTGAGCGAGTTGACGTTGGGGCGCTCTTCGGCGGCGATCCGCTGTGCCCGGGTGGCGAAGGCGATGTTTTCCTGGGCTTCGAGCACGCTGGTCGCCGATTCCGCCAGGCGGAAGAAGGTGACCGCGATGAACTGTGCCGCCGTCGGGTTCGGTTCGTCGCCGGCCTGCTTCAGATAGTTGTTCCAGGACTGGGAGGCGGCTTCGAAGTCTTTGACGGCCTCCTGGCTGACCGTGGGGGTTTCTCCTGCTCCGGCGGTTTCGAGCTGGGAGTTGGCTGCGTTGATCTGCGCCCGCGTCAGCGTCAGCAGCAGCTGCTCGTCGTTGGGGTTCTGCGCCAGTCGACCTTCGACCCGCTCGATCTGTTCGTCGAACACCTTGGTGGCGCTGCCGTTGCCCGAGCTGCCGACGAGTTCGGCGAGGTTGAACGGGCCGACGACGAGGAAGAGGCTGCCTCCCATCAGCAGGGCGAGAATCGCGTAGACAACCCGGATCACGTTCTTCCGTCTCCCCCGGGTGTCGAAGAGCATCCGTCGCTCGCCGCTCGATGCCATCGCTTCTATCTCTCCTGCGTAGAGGGTTTTGCCATGCCTCCCGTCGCCCTCGGCCGATCGAAGGCACGTGCAAGCAAGATACTCAACTCGTACAAAGCAAGCAGGGGAACCATCTCGATCAGCATCGAGATCGGGTCGACGCCCGGCAGCGCCGCGGCGAGCAGAGCGATGGCCAGGTATGCATAGCGGCGGTTGGCCCTGAGCTGGGCGACGCTGACGATGCCCGTTCGCGTCACCGCCAGGATCGCCAGCGGCAGCTGGAAGATGACGCCCCCCGCCAGCATCGTCATCGAGAAGAAGCTGTAGTAGTCGCGGGCGCGGACCTGGACGTTGAACTGGCTGTCGTTGAAGTTGAGCAGGAAATCGACCGCCGCCGGCATCACGACGAAGTAGGCGAAGGCCACGCCGGCGAGAAACAGGAGGGGGGCGATCAGCATGATCGGCAGCGCCACCCTGCGCTCGACGTCGCTGAAAGCCGGGAGGACGTAGGCGTAGGCCTGGTAGATCAGCACCGGCAGGGAGAGGACGATCGCGCCGTAGGCGGCGACGGTCAGCGTCGTCGTGAACGGCTCGGTGACGCCGAAGGTCAACAGCTGCTTGTGATCGCTCGGCAGCGGCCCGGAGGCGATTTCCAGCAGCAGGTGGTTCTGCCAGAAGCAGAGCGCCAGGGCGACGCCGAAGGCCGCTGCGCAGACGATCAGGCGGCTGCGCAGCTCGTCCAGGTGCTCTACGAGGCTGAGGCGGTCTTCGTGGGAGACCGGCCTGATCCGCCGGGCCATCCCGTCCCTACGGTCGCTTGTGGGCGACCGGCTCCTCGGCCGGGGCGGTCTTGCCGGCGCCGGCCTCGATTCCGGGCGGGGACGAGGGGTGCTCGTCCTCGTCCTGGCGCTCGCCGCTGACCGAGCCACGGAACTCACGGATACCCCTGCCCAGCGAGCGACCGAGCTCCGGCAGCCGTTTGGGGCCGAAGACGATCAGCGCGATGATCAGGACGACGATGATCTCGAGGGGACCGATGTTTCCAAGCATCGACCCATGGTAACGGGCGGCCATCACGGCCGGATCACTTCGATTTGAGTGCAGGCGCCTACCCGGTTCTGGGGTTTTCTGCGCTTCTCGTAGAAAAGCGCGGATAAAAACGCCGTCTCGCGTGTTCGGTATTCAGAGCGATGAGCAACGCGAGCCGCACAGGGACGAAGGCCGACACCGGATTACACGTCTGTCCCGAGTGCCGCTCGATGCTGGTGCAGCCGACTCGCTGGGAGCAGACGGCCAAGCGGGGGCACTGGCGCCTCTGGCGCCGCTGTCCGGAGTGCGAGTGGCGCTGCGACGGGATTCACAGCGAGGACGAGATCGACGCCTTCGACGAAGCGCTCGACGACGGCGCCGAGGCCCTCGCCGCGGAGCTGCATGAGCGCGAACGGGAGAGCATGCGCGAAATCGCCGCGACCTTCTCCACCGCCCTGGCGGCCGACCTGATCACGGCTGACGATTTCCGCCTGCCTGCCTAGAGATCAGCTGTAGCGCTGCACGACCCCGTCGGCGACGAGGTCGAACAGCTTGCGGCGTTCGGCGTCGAAGCCAGCGGTGCCGAGTCGCCGCTTGCCTTCGGCGACCATCTCGAGCGCCCGCGAGCGGACCTGGCGCAGCACCCCGCTGGCCTCGATCCTGTCGCAGAGCGCCGCGGCGCTGCCC
>JBAREU010000380.1:0-2732 GCA_049796515.1 Solirubrobacterales bacterium | reverse complement strand
GGTCAAGGCCGCCACCGCCGCGCGACCGAGGTCGCCGGCAGACGGGTAGCGGTCTCCGGGCTGCTTCGACATCGCCCGGATCGCGACGTCGTCGAGCGCCATCGGCACCGCGGTCGCGTGCAACGAGGGCGCGGGCGGGGGATCGTTGAGGTGGGCGTACAGCCGCGCTGCCTCGCCGTCCTTCGGAAAGGGCACCTCCCCGGTCAAGAGCTTGAACAGCAGGCAACCGAGCGCGTAGACGTCGGCGCGCGCGTCCACCTCACCACCTGAGATCTGCTCGGGTGCGACGTAGTCGAGGGTGCCGACGAAGCGCCCCGTCTGGGTCAGGCCGGACTCGGTGGCGACGTTGCGGGCAACGCCGAAGTCGGTGATGTAGGCATGGTCCTCGCCGCCCATCTCACTGAGCAATACGTTTGCCGGCTTGACGTCACGGTGGACGAGACCAGCGGCGTGGATCGCGTCAAGGCCGTTGCCGACCTGGGCGACCAGCCGCGCCGCCGACGCGGGCTCGAGCCGGCCCTCGCGAGCCAGCCGCCGCCCGAGGTCGGAGCCGGAGACGTAGCGCATCGCGATGAAGGGGATGCCGTCCTCTTCCCCGGCCGCGTAGATCGGCACGACGTTGGGGTGCTCGATCGAGGCGGCGATCTTCGACTCTTCGGCGAAGCGACGGGCGAAGACCTCGTCGCTTGCCGCCTCCGGGGCGATCAGCTTCAGCGCGACGTGCCGCTCCAGACCTGGCTCGACAGCCAGGTAAAGGATGCCCATGCCACCGCGTCCCAGGCTGCGCTCGATCCGGTAGCCAGCGAACTCATCGCCGGCGGACAGGTCGATCGAACGATCCCCACGCGCCATGCCGGGACTCTAATCCCGACCGCGTGGGCCGGCCCTTAACCGAACCTCCGCGGGCCAGCCCCGGTACCGGAATAGACTTCCCTTGGGATCAGATGAAGCGTCTTGCCCTCATTGCCGTGCTCCTCGTCGCGGCGCCGCTCGGCGCCGGCATCGCCCATGGCGAGATCTCCGGCAGCGACGGCCTGTTCGTCAGCTTCGGCGGCGGCTTCGCTCCCCGCTCGCTGCCACGCGACCGCGACGTGCCGGTGACGGTGAACCTCAACGTCGCAATCAAAACCGCGGACGGCGAGCGTCCGCCCCAGCTCCGCCGCATCACCCTTGCGGTCAACCGCTACGGCCGCCTCACCACCGTGGGGTTGCCCACCTGCCCCGCGGCCCTACTCGAGTCGACCGACCCAGGGACTGCTCTCGCACGCTGCCGTGACGCACTTGTCGGGCGTGGGCACTTCGCCGCGAACGTCGAGTTCCCGAACCGGGATCCGTTCCCGGTCGAGGGCAAGATGCTCGCCTTCAACAGTCGCGCACACGGACGACAGGCGGTCCTCCTGCACATCCACGGCTCGAACCCGGTCGAGGTCACCGTGGTGCTCACCTTTACGATTCACCACCCCAAGCGCGGCAAGTTCGGCACCGTCCTCACGACCAAGATTCCCCGCTTGGCCTCCGACCTCGGTTACGTCACGGACGTCGCCCTCGTCTTCAATCGCAAGTACCGATATGGGGGCAAGCAGTACAGCTTCCTCAGCGCTCGCTGCGCGGCGCCGAGCGGCTTCCCGGGCGCGATCTTCTCCTTCACCCGCGGAACCTTTGCCTTCGCCTCAGGCAAACCGATCGTCACCACCCTGACTCGCGACTGCACGGTTCGTTAATAGCGACTAATAATTGTCCGCAGGACTTTTGCTCAGCCGGGGAAGTGCCGATAAGCGCCCCTGTGCTGGCGCACGGCTGGAGATCCGCCATCGGCCCCACCGTCTTCGCGGTGGCGGCAATCGCCCTGCTCGTCTACGACCACCTGAACCAGCGCGTGCCGGCGCTCGTCTTCTGGCTGACGCTGGGGCTGATCGTCGCCATCTTCGGGCGCATGATCGACACGGTTCGCCTGCAGTCCACGGTGCTCGAGCAGCACGAAGAGAGCGCTCGCAGCGACCAGGTGACCGGCCTGGAGAACAGGCAGAGATTGGAGGAGGACATCGCCTTCATGGCGCAGAGCGGCGGGGGGAGCCATGTGCTGGTCCTCTTCGAGCTCGACGGCCTGCAGGCGTACAACGACCGCCTCGGCTTCGAAGCCGGCGACGCGCTGCTCCGCAGCTTCGCCGCAAACCTCGTCGCCTCGGTGGCGCCGTTGGGCGGCACCGCCTACCGCAGCGACGGCGGCCGTTTCGCCGGCCTTGCGCCCGCCGGCAACAGCCGCCTGGGTGAGATGGTGCTGGCGGCGACTGCCTCGCTGCGCGGTGGCGACAGCGGCATGTCGCTGGCCACGACCTACGGCGAGGTCGCGATTCCCGATGAGGCACAAGACGGAGCGGAGGCGCTGCGAATCGCCGGACAGCGACTCGCGGCACACAAACAGCGTCAGCATCGCTCCGCACGACGACAGGCTCATGCCGTATTGATCGCGGCGCTGAGCGCCAGACGGCCTGACCTCCGAGACCACCTCCGCGTCGTTGCCTACCGCGCGATCGCGCTCGGGCGCCAGCTCGGAATGAGCCGCGAGGAAATCGACGACGTCGCCCTGGCCGCCGAGCTCCAGGACGTTGGCCTGCTCGCGGTGCCGGAGTCCGTGCTGGAGAAGGAGGCGCTCAACGAACTCGAGCGGGCGATGGTGCGCAGCCACACCGCCGAGGGGGCGAAGATCGTCGCCGCCGCGCCGGGCCTCGCCC
>JBAREU010000379.1:0-18782 GCA_049796515.1 Solirubrobacterales bacterium | reverse complement strand
GGATGGGTGTCCCTCGAACCGGCGGATACTCAAAACGGCGGTCTAATTAGACCGCCGTTTGTCGGGGCGAGGGACACCCATCCCACCTACTAGGGTGCCCGTCATGGGCCTCGTCTACGCGGTAGCGAACCAGAAGGGCGGCGTCGGCAAGACGACCACCGCGGTGAACCTGACGGCCTGCGTAGCCGCCGCCGGCTCCCAGACCCTGCTGGTCGACCTGGATCCCCAGTGCAATGCCACCGTCGCCCTGGGAGGCGATCGCGACGCGCACCCCTCGTCCTACGATTGCCTGATCGGCGATGTCTCGGTCGCCGAGGCCGCCCGGCCAGCTGGCCCCGACAACCTCTGGCTGGTGCCCGCCAACCGCGATCTCGCCGGCGCCGCGGTCGAGCTGCCGCGGCTGGAGGGCTCCGAGACGCGCTTGCGGGAACGGCTTGGCCCGCTACGCGAGCGCTTTGCCTTCACGCTGCTCGACTGTCCCCCGTCCCTGGGCCCGGTCAGCGTCAATGCGCTGGTCGCCGCCGACCGGGTGATCGTGCCGGTGCAGGCCGAGTACCTGGCGCTCGAGGGGCTGGTTCAGTTCCTCGACACGCTGGGGATGATCCGTCGCGAGCTCAACCCGGCGCTGAACGTGTCGGGCCTGTTGATCACCATGCACGACGAGCGCACGCGCCTCGCCCACGACGTGGAGCGAGAGCTGCGCGAGCATTTTCCCGAGATGGTCTTCGAAACGGTCATACCGCGCAGCGTCAGGGTCGCCGAGGCGCCGAGCTACGGCTTGCCGGTGACTGAGCATGCCCCCTCTTCGAGGGGCGCCACCGCCTACCAGGCGCTGGCCGAGGAGCTGGTCGGGCGTGGCTAGCGGCAAGGCAGCCAAGCGCGGCATGGGCCGCGGCCTCGCAGCGATCCTCCCGGAGAGCACCGCCGGCGAAGATGTCGGCGACCTGCGGGAGCTGCCGGTCGGGCTGATCAAGCCCAACCCGAAGCAGCCGCGCACCCGGTTCGATCCCGAGGCGCTGGCTGGCCTTGCTGCCTCGATCGAGAGCAGTGGCGTCGTCCAGCCGCTGCTGGTTCGCCCCCTCCACGACGGCAGCTATGAGCTGATCGCCGGCGAGCGCCGCTGGCGCGCTGCCCAGGAGGCAGGGTTGGAGAAGGTGCCGGCGATCGTGCGAGACTCCGAGCAGGCCGAGCGCCTGCAGGTCGCGCTGATCGAGAACATGGTTCGCGAGGACCTGAATCCGGTCGAGGAGGCGCGCGCATGCGCGGCGTTGGTCGAGGACCTCGGACTCTCGAAGGAGGAGCTGGCACGCCGGGTCGGCCGCAGCCGCCCCGCGGTCTCCAACCTGATCCGGCTGCTGGATCTCCCCGACGAGACGATCGAGCTACTCGAGTCAGGCGAGCTCAGCGAGGGACACGGGCGTGCCCTGCTGGGGGTCCCCGGCAACGACGTCCGGCGGCGTTTGGCCCGCGATGCCGTGAAGGGTGGTTGGTCGGTTCGCGAGACCGAGAACAGGGTTAAGCTGGCCAGCCAGCCAAAACCTGGGAAGCCGAGCCGCGCGAGACTGGGCGCCGAGGAATCTGCCGCGATGCGAGACGCCGCCGACAGGCTCGAGGCGGCGCTGGGCCACGAGGTCAAGGTGCGCCCGCGGGGCGCAGAGGTCGCCGTCGAGATCCGCTTCGCCGACCTAGACGAGGCGCTCGCCTTGGCCCGCAAGCTGAACCGCAAGTGAGCCTGATCGCGCGGAAAGAGGGACATCTGCTTCGAGGTAGTCAGTCTGTGGCCGGCGAAGCCGGTTGTGGCGCCCAAAGCCCGCGCTTGGGGTCCCACGTCCCGGTGGCCGTTCCGTCGAGGAGTGGATTGAGGAACGGGCCTACAAGTGCAAGCGCTTCTTCCAGGCTCCGGGCGACCGGGAGCAGCGAGCGACCGGCCTCCGCGGCGTAGCCTCGCTCCCACAGCTCCGGCGCGGGGACCGCAAACTGTTGGGGCAGTCTGATCCTGCGGCGCGCAGCCTCCGACGCCAGAGCTGCCATCTGTGCTTCTGCTTCGATCGACCCCTCGGTGGCGATTGCGACGAGGTCGACCAGGTCCTTGTAACGAGTGGACGGAGCTTCGGTGTCTCCGTATCGATCGAAGGTCGCGGCGACCTTATCGGCGACGTGGTCGACTAGCGGGTACGCCCGGTATCCATGCTGCTCCACGTCGGGCATTACGACGCGGGCCAGCGCCGGCACGTCTTCGGGCTCGCCGGTCATGTTCACGTCCGAGCCGACCAGATCGACGTGGAATTGTGCCCAGACCGTCGTCCCGACATATGCCTTGGCCGGCAGGCGAGCGCCGTCGCCGGCATTGCGCACCGCATGGGCCGGGCCGATCTCGAAGCGAAACCAGTCGCCGATATCTCTGGCCGCAGCGTCGCGCACCTCGCGCTCTGCAAGGTCGGCGTCGGCGGCGCGGTACACGTCGATGTCGATCGTCGCCCGCACGCCCATATCGCGGGCGAGGAGGGCGGTGGCACCTTTTACGATCCACCCCTCGTCAACGAGGTAGAGCCGCTCGAGTAGCCGGTCGTATGCCATCTGCCGTTGCAGCTGAGGCAGGGTCCACCTGCTCGTCTCCGCCGCTGTCTTGAGCTTGTCCGTCAGCGCTCTGCGGAACGCAGCGGGGCTGCCGTATGAGCGCTCGTCAGCCATGAGCCTCTTCCATCCATCGCGATGTCTCGGGATCGCCAACCAGGTCCAGGAGCCATCGCAGAACCGCGATGCCATCCCCACGGCGGAGTCCGAGTGGCGCCGCATGCGGCGCCAGTGTCTCGACGAAGCTGCCCGCGTAGTCGTTGACCCCTCGGAGGGCGTCGGTCACCACCTGACCGACCGCCTCTGGGTCCTCGCGGTCGGCCAGGAGGTCCGACGCGATCCGCGACGGGCGAGTGACCGGTAGGCCGCTCAGGATTATCCATTCGTCGTCGGCCAGCTCGCGACGATGGACGCGCACATCGGGCCGGCGCACCTGTCGCCTTTGCGGCAGGGTGAACTCGTGCGTGTCGGCCGGGAGATGGCCCAGGTTGTACAGGGCCGCCGCAGACCGATGGGATAGGACCCCCTGGCCGGGCTTGCGCTGCCAGGCAAGGATGTCGGGTGCAAGTTGCAGCCAGGCCGCCCGCAGCGGGACATGGTCCGGGAGTGGAGCTCCAGCAAGGTGATACACACCGTGGGCGACGCGCTCAAGGACCGACCCCTTCGCGCTCAGGCGTTGGAGCGTGGCCGTTGAGACACCGGCCTTTTCCGCTTGGCGTCGGGTGACAAGTCCCCATTGCTCCTCTGCGACTTGGGCCAGCTTCGATATCGTCGATGCCTGTGGCATCGCTGTATTCTAGCTCATAATTGAGCTAGATCGCAGGCATAACCAACATAGAGAGCTGCGAATTAATTCAGTATTGATCTAGTTCGCAGTACCTAGCTTCAGCGCCGGCAAGCTCTGCCTGATCCGCCAACAAAATGCGTCCCTCCGTCGCTTTGCGAGCCCAATACCTCTTTGGCGCTCGCCGTCCGCCGCCGGTACGATGCGCCAGAAGGGCGATTAGCTCAGTTGGTTAGAGCGCGTCTCTGATAAGGACGAGGTCCCTGGTTCGAATCCAGGATCGCCCACTAGCCAGCTCCGCTCGACTACTTGCGGATCCGTCCAGCAAGACGTACAAGTAGTACGAACAAGACGAGGACTGTGAGCGAGGCTCGCGGCTGCCTTTCGAAGGCCGCGGACTGTTCTCCACCTTGCTCGTGCTCCGTCCGTTGCGGGTGAGGCTGACGCAAGAACAGCGCGGCGATGGATGAGGCGCCTATCGTGAGAGCGATGGTCGCCAGGACGAGGTAGGTCTGCCATGAGCCCAGCGAGCTCGTATCAGTGAGGCGGGCAATTGCCGCATACGGCTCGGACCGACTCCAGCTCAAGGAGGTCGAACTCGACGGGGCGGGACGTGCGAAGTCGACCATTGCCTTTTCAGTCAGAGAGCCGACGTCGACATTGAATCGAGATCCTGGCGGTCTGAGCCAAGCGCCCTTGTTCAGGCCTTGGACGAATCGAAATTCTCCGAGGCTGTGCGGATCAACACCCGGTAGCGCGCCAATGTACGGCCAGGTCTGAGTCGACCGGGGGCCGGTCCAGATAGCCAGGGGACCGTGAGAGTGCGCCGCAACGGCTTGCCCCGCGTCTCCGGCAACCACCTTCACCGCGCCAAAGAAGTTTGCCTCTTCCCCACCGGGAGGGGCGCAAGCAGTAGCCGGCAGCGCCAGCCGAACGACCTGAACATCGGAATAGGTGTGGAGACGTCCAGTGGAGACGTCCAGCATCTTCAGGGTTCGGATTGCGTGGGCCGTTTCACCAGGCCGCCCGGAATCCCGCTTCGAGCTTGGTGCTGGGGGGATCACCGCCTGGAGATTGTCCAACCGCGCGTTCCCTCCGAGAAGCAGGGCCCCCCGGAAGGGAGTCGGTCCGCAGGCAGCAACCAAGTATCGAAGGCGGGGGGTGTCGCCAGCCCCGCCCGGCGAGTCCGGCGCGATCGACACATTCACTCGGGAGGCAGGGTTCGAGCCCTGCTCGAGCACCACGATCCAGCCATTGAAGCTGGCTGGCGTGGGAGTGCTGTCGATCGTTAGCGAGATCGCCCAAAACGCAACCGCGGCGACCGTGCCGAGCAAGAAGAAGAACACTTCGGGCGACGAAGGACGCCTCAACGGCTATTCCTCCAGCCACGAGACCCGCGCCGCGCCCTTGGCCGCCCTATGCGGTTGTTTGCCGCTCGTCTGTGGTCGATTGTGGTGATGACGGGTCGCTGGTGGCTTGAAGGAATGAGGAATCGCATTAGCGCTAGAAAAACTAACGTGGCGGCATTATGGTATGCACGATTATGTCCCCCGGTCGTGTGTCTCACTGGCATGGAAACGCCCGCATGGCGGTGGGGCATGCATTGCTGACCGCCAGCGAGAACGGGATGACGGCCGCGGAAATGAGCTTCGTCGCCCAACAGCACCAATCGAACCTGAAGAAGGTCGCCGAGGAGCTGGTCCGCGAGGGTGCGCTCCGCTACACCGATCCGCCCTCGGTGAACGGGCGGCGCGGCCGCAAACCCCGCGTTGCGTTCGCCTTCGCCGACGCCGAGCGCCAGCGGTTCGAAGAGCTGGTCGCTGACGAAAACCCGATGGGATTGTTGGGAATGGGAACGCAGCTCGTCATGGTTGACGCCGAGGACCAGCCCGTAAGGCTCTCCGAAGTCCTGTCCCAATCGGCGGCCGTCAGCGCAGCGGCCTGGGCGACGCATGTCGACGGAGAGCGGCCGGAGGTGTGGCTCGCTTACGAGGGCCACCACGCGCCCGACGATTCCCGCGACCTGATGGCGATCCTGCACGCGGCCGAGCTGAACGCCCGGCGTGGCTCCGTGGGCAAACTGGCTAGCACCCGCGACCTGGCCCGCGCTGAGGAGCGCAAGAAGCAGGGCGTACAAGAGTGGCGCACTCAGCTACAGGCTCAGCGGCCGAACCCCACCACCCGGCCCTAGGCTGTTAGCGAAGCGACGCGCCGGTGGCCAAACCCGACCTCTCCGAAAGCGCCTGGTGGCGGGCGAAGCGGGAAGCGATCAGGGCCTACCGCTCGGCCACCTTTGCGCTCTCGATGACTGTACTCAGCCTGCTCACGGCCGCCCTGGCGGGTCTCAATACCCCTGACAATGCCGATACCAGGACCGAATTGCTCATGCCCTTGGCTTTCGGCCTCGCCGCGTTGGTCGTCGGCTGCCTGCTGGTTCTGGCCTTCGAGGTCGCGGCCGCGCCGCTGCGCCAGCGCAACGAGCTGCGCCGCACTTGGGTCTCCCTAGACCCGCTTGATCCGGACTTGGAGCTGAAGGACCTGCGCCGCCGCGGCCGCGACATGCTGGCGGAGTTGGGAACCCCGAACTTCTCGCTCGACGGCGACGCGGCCGAGACCTGGACCTTGGAGGTCGTCGAGTTCCTGGGTACCCATGGCGACCGGGAACAGGCCGAGCTCTTCCTCGATGTCTCCGATGGCAAGCGCGGACCTGTCCCAGCACTGGAGAGCCGGCTCGCGGCGCTGGACGGGATTGTCGAGTCCCGCGAAAAACTGCCCTGAGATCGCCTGGTTGTCCGGGGGCAACGTCCGGAGGGAGAGTCTCCCGCGGAAGCGGCGCAAAAGCCGTACCTATAATGGGCGATCCACTCAGTTCGGAGCGAAATTTTGCAGCAGATGCAGATCTACGGGGTCAGCTTCGACATGGTCGGCAAGCAGCCGATCGTCTTGTTGAAGACGGTTGACGGCAATCAGTTCTTACCGATCTGGATCGGGCATCCCGAGGCGGCGGCGATCCTGATGAAGCTGCAGGGGGCCTCGACGCCGCGACCGATGACCCACGACCTGCTCTCCGACATGCTCGAGCAGCTCGACGCCAAATGCGAGCGGGTATCGGTCACGGAGCTTCGCGACAACACCTTCTACGCCTCGATCACGGTCTCGATCAACGGCTCCGAGCTGGAGATCGACTCGCGGCCCTCGGATGCGCTCGCCCTGGCGGTGCGGGTCTCGGCGCCGATCTTTGCCGCCGAGGACGTGATTGAGGAGTCGGCGATCGAGTTCGAGCACGAGGTGGAGGACACCGAGGAGGTCGTCGACAAGTTCAAGGAGTTCCTCGACGAGGTCACCCCGGACGACTTCGCCGAGGGAAACTCCTAGGCTGCAGCGGGCTTCAGCGCGAGCTCGAGGATCCGCTCGACCAGCTCCTCGAAGGAGATCCCCGCCGCCTCGGCGGACTGGGGGAGGAGGCTGGTATCGGTGAGGCCGGGGATTGCGTTCACCTCGAGCACCCGCGGGCCGTCCGCGGCGAGGATCAGGTCGACGCGGGAGAAGCCCGAGCAGCCAAGCGCCTCGTAGGCGGCCAGCGCCGCGGAGGTCACCGCGGAGGTCTCCTCTTCGTCCAGCATCGCCGGGCAGACGAAGTCGGTTCGGCCGATCTCGTAGCGCGCCTCGAAGTCGTAGCGATCGCCGTGCTTGAGGATCGCCTCAACCACCGGCAGGGCCTCGCCGCCGAGCACGCTGACGGCCAACTCGCGACCCTCGACAAAGCGCTCCAGTAGAACTCGGTTGTCGTAGCTGAAGGCGGAGACCAGCGCCTCCGGCACCTCGAACCAGCTCGCGGCGAACTTCACCCCGAGGGCGGAGCCACCGCGGCTCGGCTTGACCACCAGCGGAAAGCCGAGCCGCTCCTCGAGATCGCTCAGCGCGTCGGCGGCGCCGAGCTCGCGGAACGCGGTCTCGTTGAAGGCGAACCAGTCAGGCGTCGGCACACCGGCATCGCGCAGCTCGTGCTTGGCGAGGACCTTGTCCATACAGCGCGCGCAGGCGGCGACGCCCGGTCCGGTGAAGGGGACCCCGAGGATCTCCAGCAGCTCCTGCACGGTCCCGTCCTCGCCGCCCAGCCCGTGCATCGCGACGAAGGCGACCTCAGGGCTCTCGGCGGCGAGCCGCCTGACCAGGTCGCCGCCGGCGTCGATCGAGATGACCTCGTGCCCGAGCCGCTCCAGCGCATCCTCCACCCGCGCCCCGGAGCGAAGCGAGACGCCGCGCTCGAGCGAGCGGCCGCCCTTGAGCACGGCGACCTTCATCCGGCACCCTCGCCAGCCTTGCGGAAGGGGAGGACGTCGGCATCGCCGCGATCCCCCCGCTGAGCGGGCTGCTCGACCGGTGCCGGGACGGCTGGCTGCTCCCCTGTCAGCGCCTCGTACAGCTCGACCTGCTCGGCGATCGCCTTGCCGATCCGTCGCACACCCTCGCGAATTTCCTCGTCGCCGACGCCGGAGAAGTTGAGGCGCATCGAGCTGCGACCGCGACTCTCGTCGACGTAGGCGGCCTGGCCAGGGACGAAGGCGACGTCCTCGCGCAGCGCCTTGGCGAGCAGGTCGCCGGTGTCGATGTACTCGGGCAGGGTCGCCCAGATGAAGAGACCGCCTTCGGGCTCGGTCCATGTCGCCTGCGCGGGAAAGTGGTCGCGCAGCGCCGCGACCATCGTGTCGCGGCGGCCACGGTAGATCTCGATCAGGGTCTCGATGTACTCGCGCCAGCGACCTTCGCTGAAGTACTCGCGCACGAAGTGCTGGGTCAGGGTTGAGGTGCAGAGGTCGGAGGCCTGCTTGCCGAGAACGATCTTCTCCATCACCGGTGGCGGCGCCACCGCCCAGCCGAGCCGGATGCCCGGTGAGAGGATCTTGGAGAAGGTGCCGACGTAGATGACGAAGTCGCCGCCGTCGAGTTGGTAGAGGGGCGGCAGCGGCTCGCCGCCGAAGCGCAGCAGGCCGTAGGGGTTGTCCTCGACCAGGAGCAGCTCGCGCTGTCGTGCCAGCTCGACCAGCCGACGCCGCCGGTCGAGCGACATCGTCACTCCGGCGGGGTTCTGGAAGCTCGGCACCGAGTAGACGAATTTCGGCCGGCGGCCCTCGCCATCGAGCCGTGTCAGCACGGCTTCCAGCTCGTCGATTCGCATCCCGTCCTCGTCGCAGTCGACCTGGATCGTCTCTGCCTGGTAGCTGCAGAAGACGGGCACCGCGCCCGGATAGGTCGGCGCCTCGCAGATGACGACGTCGCCGGGGTCGACCAGGGTCTTGCAGATCAGGTCGATCGCCTGCTGACCGCCGGTGGTGACGATCACGTCGTCGGGGTCGGGAAGCATCCCCTCGGCCCCCATCACCTCGACGATGCAGTCGACCGTCTCGGCGAAGCCCTCGGTCGGGCCGTACTGGAGCGCCTCGGCGGTCGACTCCTGGGCGATCCGCGTCATCTGCGCGGCGAAGGTGGCGGCGGGGAAGGTCGAGGTGTCGGGCAGACCGCCGGCCAGCGAGATCACCTCGGGCCGTGCCGTGATCGCCATCAGGTCGCGCATCGCCGAGGAGCGCATCACCCCAGTTCGCGCGGCGAAGAGGCCGGCGTAGCGCTCCAGATCGCTGCTGCGCGTGTGGGCGCGGCGGCGGTGGGGCGTCTCTTCCATCCCTGGAGTGTAGGTTTTCGACGTGAGCTTTCTAGAGGGCACTGGGCTCGAGCTCGGCATCGGCATCGCGATCGGGATGCTCGCCGGGGCGACCGGCACGCACGGGTCGGCGCGCGGGCGCATGACCCTGCTCGCCGCCGTGATCGGGCTGATAGTCGGCTTCCTGCTTGCCGGCACGGCCGACCTCAGCGGCCCACTCGGCGCCCTCTTCTGCCTGCTCGGTGCGGTCGTCGGCTGCATCGTCATCAGCGACGTGGTCAGCGGCGCCGGCCGCCGCGAGGGCGGCGCCGGGGCGCTTGGCTTCCTTGTCTCCCTCGCCGCGCTCGTCGTTGCGGCCGCAGCGCTGCTGTTACCGGTCCTCACCCTGCTGGTCATCGCCGCCCTGGT
This sequence comes from Solirubrobacterales bacterium, assembly GCA_049796515.1. Classification (GTDB taxonomy): domain Bacteria; phylum Actinomycetota; class Thermoleophilia; order Solirubrobacterales; family 70-9; genus VRUE01. Next base: position 9,357 of record JBAREU010000379.1, on the reverse strand, counting down.
CTGGCTCGGCGCCGCGCGCCACCGGCGCGCGCAGCGCAAGCACGCCGGCCTGCGCGTGCTCCGCTAGGGCCCGACCCACCGCGCGGGCTTCATCATTCACGCAGGATGCCCGCTCGGAAGCTTGTCCTCACCTATGTCGACTCGCTGCGGACCGACATGCTCGAACGAGCCGTGCGCGAAGGCCGAGCGCCGACCTTCGCGGGGCTGCTCCAGCGTGGCGTCCTGATTCCCGACTGCGTCTCCAGCTTTCCCTCGGTGACGCCGGTCGCCTGCGCCGAGCTGGTCACCGGGGTCGCCGCGGACCGTCACTGGATCAGCGGCATGAACTGGTTTCACAGGCTTGAGCGCCGCTACGTCGAGTACGGCTCCTCGCTGGAGGCGACGCGCACCGTCGGCGTCTTCCGCGCCCTCTACGACCTCGTCTACAACATGAACCTCGCCCACCTCAACCCGGAAGCCGCGACCCTCTTCGAGCGGCTCGACGACGCCGATGTGCGCACGGCCTGCACGCCGTTCCTGATCTACCGTGGCCGCCACCGCCACCAGGTCTCGCTGGAGGGGTTGTTGCGGCGCGCGGTCGAGACGACCCGGCTCAAGTTCCGCCACCACACCTGGGGCCCGGCTGAGCTCTTCTACGGCGACCTCTACGCCAGCCGCGAGGTGCCCTGCAAGTCGACCTCGATCCCCGGCAGCCGCGACGGTTACTCGGCCTGCTGTGCGGCCGAGCTGGAGCGCACGGGCGACTACGACTTCTTGCTCTTCTCGCTGCCCGACAACGACAACTACTCGCACCGCTACGGACCGGAGGCGAGCGTCGAGTCGATCGCCAAAGCCGACCACTGCTTCGCCAAGCTGGTCGAGGCGGGGGGCGGGCTGGAGGAGTTCCTCGCCGATCACGCCGTCATCCTCGCCGCCGATCATGCGCAGACGCCGGTCAGCCGCGGCTTGCCGCTGGCCGAGCTTTTGGGGCGCGATTGGACGGTTCTGGCACCCTCCGACGACCGTCCCGAGCTGGCCCAGCTCGCGGTCAGCCCGACCGGCCGCGCGGCGCACATCTACCTGCTGCCGGGAGAGGGCGAGCGGGCGGAGCGCGCCGCGGTCGCCCGGCGGCTGGCGGAGACCGAAGGGGTCGACCTCGTCTGCTCCCTCGGGGCGGGCCCGAACGCGATCGTCGAGCGTGGGGGAGAGCGGTTGAGTTTCCGCCCCGGCGACCGGGTCATGGACCTGCGCGGCACCGGCTGGGACGTCGATGGCGACCTTGCGGTTCTGGAGGCGACGATCGAGGACGGCAGCTTTCGCAGCGACGCGTACCCGGACGCTCTCGCCCGCGTCTTCTCAGCGGTGACCGCACCCCATGCGGGCGATTACGTCCTCTCGCTAACTCCCGGCTATGAGGCGGTCGACTGGGGCGGCATCAGCCACGCCGGTGGCGGCAGCCACGGTTCGCTGCACGCCGGCGACTCGCTCGGCCCGCTGCTCTTCGTCGGCTGCGGCCCGGACTCTCCGAACGAGCGCGAGCAGTGGGCGCTGCGCGATGTGGCGCCCGTCGTCCTCGGTCACTTCGGGCTATGAGGCGAGCCCCGCTCGCGGCGATCCTCCTCCTTGCCCTGCTGCCGGCTACCGCGCTAGCCCAGGACGAGATCGGCTCTCGCCAGGCAACGGCGATCGCCAACCGCGAGGCGAAGGTGGTCGAGCAGCGAGAAAGGAACGCCAGGTTGATCCCCAGCGCCGTGATGGTCGACGGGAACTGGGAGGTTGCCTATTTCGCCGGGGGCGAGCAGGTGGCGCTGGTGATCGTCGACCCAGCGAGCGGAGAGGTGCGGGAGTCGTGGACCGGGTACCAGGTGCTGTGGAAGATGGCGCGCGGCTACCCGGGCTCGTTCGGGCACAAGCTCAACGCCCCCTACGTGTTCCTGCCGCTGTGCGCCTTGTTCCTGGTCGGCTTGATCGATTGGCGAAGGCCCTGGCGAATGGCGACGTTGGATCTGTTGGTGCTGCTGGGCTTCGGGGTCTCGCACTTCTTCTTCAATCGCGCCGAGATCGGCGTTTCGGTCCCGCTCCAGTACCCCGTTTTGCTCTATCTGTTCGGCCGCGCCCTTTGGATCGGTCTGCGCGGTCGTGGGGCGGGCATCCGCCCCGTCTGGCCCGCGACCTGGCTGCTGATCGTTGCGCTCTTCTTGATGGGCTTCCGGGTCGGGCTCAACATGGCCGACTCCGGTGTGATCGACGTCGGTTACGCGGGCGTGGTCGGCGCGGATCGCATCGCCCACGACGAGCCGCTCTACGACAGCTTCCCCGCCGACGTCTCCCAGGGCGACACCTACGGCCCGGTCAACTACCTCGCCTACGTCCCCTTCGAGGCGATATGGCCCTGGCAGGGGAGCTGGGACGACCTGCCGGCCGCCCACGGCGCCGCGGTCGCCTTCGATCTCGCCACCTTCGCCCTGCTGCTCTGGCTTGGCCTGCGCATCCGTCCCGGGCCGCGCGGCCGCAAGCTGGCCGCCACCCTGGCCTTCGGCTGGGCGGCCTATCCCTACACCACCTACGCCCTCGAGTCGAACTCCAACGACACCCTCGTCGCCGCGCTACTGGTGGCAACTCTGCTCGTCCTGGCTCGCCCCGCCGCCCGCGGCGTCTTCGCCGCGATGGCCACCCTGACCAAGTTCGCTCCCGTCGTCCTTGCCCCAATGCTCGCTACCTACCGAGCCCGCCCTCGCACGATCGTCCTTTTCATCGCCGCCTTCGCCACCACCACGGCGCTGCTGATGCTCTGGCCAGCTATCGACCCGGGCCTACAAACCGTCTACGACCGCACGATCGCCTACCAATCCGACCGCGACTCCCCCTTCAGCATCTGGGGCCAGGTAAGCGGCCTAGAGCCGCTGCGCATCGCGATCCTCATCGGCGTGGGTGTGCTTTCCATCAGCTTCGCGTTTTGGCCGAAGCGCAAGACGCTGATCCAAGTCGCGGCCCTGAGCGCCGCTCTCCTCATCGCCCTGCAGCTAACGGCCCAGCACTGGTTCTACCTCTACATCGTCTGGTTCTTCCCGCTACTCCTTGTGGCCCTTGTGTCCGTCGAGGAGGAGGATGGGGTGTCCCTCGAACCGGCGGATACTCAAAACGGCGCGCTAATTAGCGCGCCGTTTGTCGGAGCGAGGGGCACCCCATCCTCCGCTCCTACTGAGTCGTAGTAGGAGCGGGCACCATTACGTGCTCGATCGAATCAGCAAGCCCCCGCTCGTTGATCTCGACAACCGCCCCCATGACCCAAACATCGTCCTCTGCCGTCTCGAACCGAACCGGCATCTGAGAAGTCATCGCCTCGAGCACCTGCGCCGGCTTGACCCCGAGCACGCTCGTCCGCGACCCGGTCATGCCGACGTCGGAGATGAAGGCAGTACCGCCGGGCAGGACGCGCGCGTCGGCGGTGGGGACGTGGGTGTGGGTGCCGAAGACCGCGGCGACGCGACCGTCGAGGTGCCAGCCGATGGCGACCTTCTCACTGCTCACTTCGGCGTGGAAGTCGACGATGACGCAGTCGGCCTCGATCCGCTCGAGGATGCTGTCGACCTCGTGGAACGGCAGGCGCGCGACCTGCAGGCCGATGGCACCGCTGAGATTGATCACGCCGACCCGCATCCCGCCCGCCTCGACCACGACGTGGCCCCTGCCGGGGTTGGCATGGGGATAGTTGGCCGGGCGGATCACCCGCTCGGCCCGCGCGAGGAAGTCGTAGGCCTCGCGGTGGCGGTAGACGTGGTTGCCGGTGGTGATCACGTCGCAACCGACGTCGAAGAGGGCATTCGCGGTCTTCTCGGTGATCCCCATCCCGCCTGCCGAGTTCTCGCCGTTGACGATCGTCAGGTCGGGTTCGTGCCGTTCGCGCAGCGCTGGCATCGCGGCCTTCAGGCCTCGTCTCCCAGGACCACCGACCACGTCGCCGATGAAGAGCACCCGCATGCTGCTGGACCCTACTTGCGATCGACCTCGTTAAGTGGGAACGACCGCCGTTCGCGGACGGATCGGTAAGTTGCCGCTGAGCATGTTGGACAACGGCCGCGAGCCGATCTTCAAGTTTCACTCCGGCGAGGGCTATCACCCCCTCGCCGTCGAGAGCGTGGAGGAGGTCGGCGAGGGGATCGTCACCGCTGGAGGCCGCTCGAAGGGCATCTCCCTCGCTTCGCTTCCTGACGACGGTCTGCGGATGATCCTGCCGACGAGACCTCTGGCGAAAGAGGCCGAGTTGCAGGCGGGGGATCTGGGACAGGTCGGCTACAAGCGCACGGTCAAGGGTGGCGGCCTGGAATGGGTCCAGTACTGGCTCTGGTACCTGTACAACCCCAAGCGGTTCCTCGTGACCGGCGAGCACGAGGGGGATTGGGAGTTCGTCCAGGTCGGCTACGGGGGAGGGGTCCCCGTTTGCATGACCTGCTCGCAGCACAGATCCGGTGGCTCGCGCTGGTGGTGGGAGCTCGAGCGGCACGACGGTCGGCCGGTCATCTACGTCGCCCACGACTCCCATGCGAACTACTTCGAACCGAGGAAGGCCCAGACCGAGTTCGATGACGAGGCCAACGGAACTGGACTCGCGCTGGACTCGATCGAGTGGCGTGAGTTTGACCGCTGGGCGGCCTGGCCCGGGCGCTGGGGCAACTCGAGGGGGCCGGGGGAGTCGCCGCAGTCGCCGGGCAGCCAGGTGACCCGCTGGAAGGCTCCCCACCTCTACCACGCGGCTTCCAAGCACCAGGCCTGACGCGGCCTCCGGCGCCCCTCAGGCGGTTGCGAAGCGGCCCAGGGCGAGCCTGGCGATCGTGCCGTAGGCGACGATCAGGATCGATAGGTGCAGCAACGGCTCGCCGATGCCGGGGCCGGCCGAGTCGAGTGCGGCGGTCATCGCCTGCAGTGCCGGCCTGAACGGGAAGACGGCGGTCACCATGCGGATGGCGTCGTAGAGGGTGTCGCCGACGGCGCCCGACGGCACGAGGGAGAGCAGCGCCACAGGCAGCGCGATCATGAAGGCGAGCAGGGAGACCGCCCGCACATCGCGCGCCACTGCACCCAGCGCCGCGCCGGCCGCGGCCAGGCTGGCCGCGCCGACGGCGATCGCGAGCAACCAGAGGCCGAAGCGGCTCCATTCGAGGCTGACGAAAAGTTGTACCCCCACCAGCATCAGCGAGGTCACGACCAGCCCGACGACCGTGCCGAGGCCGATCTTCTCGCCGAGCAGTGCGGAACGGGAGACGAGGCCGGCGGCGAGGCGGGGGAACGTGTTCTCCTCGCGCTCCAGCGCCAGCGACCCGGCGACAAGGAGCAGCGTCACGAGGGTGAGCGTCAACGTCGCCGCAGCGGCGATCGCGAAAACATCCAGCGGTGGAGTGGGGGCGCTGACGGTCTGTTTGTCGACGGTGATCGGCTGGGCCAGTCGGTCGATCAGCGGCTCGGCAACCCCGAGGTTGTCGCGAGCGAGGGTGGCGAAGCGGATCACGCGATCGAGGGAATCGCGCAACTCTGGCGGTACCGCCGGCCGAATCTGACGCAGGAAGGCAGCCGCCCTGCGCAGCCCGAGGATCTCGACCGGCTGGCCGAGGACGTCGAACTCGCCACCCTCGACGACCAGCCCGAGGTAGCGACCACCTTCGGCCGCGATCTGCCGGGCGATGAAGAGGTTCGCTTCCGTCAGCAGCGCCGCGATGCGGTCATCGACCAGGCGCGCTTTGACCGGATCCTCCTCGTTGACGATCACGTCGACTTCTGGCGTTTCCGGGCTCAGGGTTCCGAGCGAGTTGAGTCGGTCGATCAGGTCCCCGGGCAGGATCAGGGCCGCCAGCACGTCGCCATCGCGGACCTTTGCTTCGGCCTCGCTGCGATTCTCGACCTCGACGCACTCGACCCGCTTGCAGATCCGCTCGTTGACCCCGACCGCAGGCAGTCGCCCGTTGCCCGCCGCGACCCGTGCCCCGGGCGGGATCTCGTTGAGGAAAGCGACCTTTGGCTTGCCGGGATCGCGTGAGATGGCGAAGCCGATCAAGAGCGCGATCAGCACTGGGTAGGCAACCAGGAGGACCGCCTGTAGCGGCGAGCGCCGCAGGATCTGCAGGTCCTTGAGCAGCAGCCAGCGCATCGTCAATGCCCGCGGTGGTGGAGAAAGGCGACGAAGGCGGTCTCGAAATCGCTGCCGGCGGCCTCCGGCGCCTCGACTCGAACCGCCTCGCGCAGATCCTCGGCGGACCCGTCGAAAAGGCTCTCGCCGTCGGCGAGGACGAGCAGCCGCTGTCCGTAGCGCTCGGCCTCCTGGATGTCGTGCGTGGAGAAGATCACCGTCGTGCCGCGGCCGGCGAGGCCCGAGACGAACTCCCACAGCCGCGCCCGCTGTCGCGGGTCGAGTCCGACGCTGGGCTCGTCGAGCAGCAGCACCACTGGCCGCGCCAGCAACCCGATCGCGATGTTTACCCGTTGCTGGTTGCCGCCGGAGAGCTTGGCGACGACCTCACCCCGTCGCTCACCCAATCCGATCAGCTTCAACATCTCCTCGACCCCCGCCCGTGGCTCCTCATGCTTCTCCAGCCGCGCGAACAGCAGCAAATTCTCCTCGACCGTCAGCCGCCGGTAGAGCCCCGCCTGCTGCGGCACCCACCCAACGTCTCCATTGGCAGAGCTGACCTCTCCCTCATCGGCCCTGACGATGCCGGCAAGGATCGACAACAACGTGGTCTTACCGGCTCCATTCGGCCCAATGACCCCCACCAGCTCTCCCGGCTGGGCGGTGAAGTCGACGCCTCGCAATGCTTCGCGCCTGCCGTAGCGCTTGACCAGCCCCCGTGCCTCCACGGTGCGAACGGTACTGGGCGGCAAGGGGAGGACAGGGGTGTCCCCCGAACGGGCGGATACTCAGAGCGAGCAAAGCGAGCGAGTCCGGGCGGGGGACACCCCTGTCCTCCCCCTAGAATCGCTCCAATGCAGTTTCCAAGCACCCGCATGCGGCGCCTGCGCCGCACCGGAACTTTGCGCGGCTTGGTCCGCGAGACCGAGCTCTCACCCGCGCACCTGATCCAGCCGCTGTTCGTCGTCGCCGGCGAGGGCGTGCGCGAGGAGGTGCCGTCGATGCCCGGGATCGAGCGCTTCTCGATCTCCGAGCTGGTCGGCGAGGCTACCGAGATCGTCAGCGCGGGCGTAGGAGCCGTGCTCCTCTTCGGTGTCCCGGCCGACAAGGACGAGACCGGCTCGGGCGCCTACGACGACGAGGGCGTTGTGCAGATGGCCGTGCGGGCGCTGAAGGAGGCGCACCCAGAGCTGACCGTGATCACCGATGTCTGTCTCTGCGAGTACACCTCGCACGGCCACTGCGGCTTCGTCCGCGACGGCGAGGTCGACAACGACCTGACCGTCGAGCTGTTGGCGAAAACGGCGATCTCCCACGCCGAGGCCGGCGCCGACGCGGTGGCGCCGAGCGACATGATGGACGGCCGGGTGGGGGCGATCCGCCACCAGCTCGACGAAGAGGGCCATTCGGGGACGCCGATCGTCGCCTACAGCGCTAAGTACGCCTCCGCTTTCTACGGTCCGTTCCGCGACGCCGCCGAGTCGACCCCTGAGTTCGGCGATCGGCGCGGCTACCAGCTCGACCCGGCAAACGCCGATGAGGCGGTGCGCGAGGCGAGGCTCGACCTCGATGAGGGCGCCGACATGTTGATGGTCAAGCCGGCCACTCCGTACCTAGACGTGATCTACCGAGTGAAGGAGGAGACCGCCGCCCCGCTTGCCGCATACCATGTCTCCGGCGAGTACTCGATGCTGAAGGCGGCTGCCGCCAACGGCTGGATCGATGAGCGCCCGGCGGTGCTCGAGACGCTTACCTCGATCCGCCGCGCCGGCGCCGATGCGATCGTCACCTACTACGCGAAGGAGGCCGCGGCTTGGCTCCGGTGAAAGTCCCTCAGTCGAAGGCGCGCTCGCGCAAGGACGGCGCCGCGATACCGCTGGACGAGACCGACAAGCGGTTGATGAACCTGCTCCAGTCGAGCTTCCCGCTTGACCCCGAGCCGTTCGCGCTCGTCGCCTCCGAGGCAGAGCTGGAGCTGGAGGACGTCCTCGCCCGCACCGCGCGCTTGCTTGACGAGCGGATCATCCGCGAGATTACGCCGATCTTCGACACCCGCGCCCTTGGCTACGAGTCAATGCTGGTGGCCGCCAAGGTCGATGCCGAGAATCCTCAGCGCGCCGCGGCCGCGGTCAACGCTCATCCCGGCGTATCGCACAACTACCTGCGCACCCACGACTTCAACCTCTGGTTCACGATCGCTGTGCCACCCGACTCCGAGCTGGGCATGGACGGCAGCCTGGAGGCGCTGATGCGCGAGGCGGGCGCGACTTCGATGCGCCAGCTGCCCACCCTGACCCTGTTCAAGATCAACATGAACCTCGAGATGGAGAAGGGCACCGACGTGCTCGCCGCCGCAGTCGAGGCGGCACCCCCGCGCGAGCTGGAGCGCCAGCCCTACGATGCCGACGACGTCGCCACGATCCGCGCCATGCAGGGGCCGATGGAGGCGGTCGAGCGGCCCTACGACGCGGCGGCGGCTGAGCTCGGCATCACGACCGACGAGCTGCTTGAGCGCCTACGGGGGATGGTCGACCGCAAGCTGCTGCGCCGCGTCGCCGCGATCCTCTACCACCGCCGCGCCGGCTTCTCGGCCAACGGCATGGGCGTCTGGAAGGTGCCCGAGGACGAGATCCTCGCGACGGGGCGGCGCATGGCCGCGTTTCGAGGGATTTCCCACTGCTACCAGCGCCCGACCTACGAGGACTGGCCCTACAGCGTCTTCACCATGGCCCACGGGCGCTCGAAGGAGGAGTGCGACGCGATCCTCGACTCGATCGCCGCTGAGTGCGGAATGGGCCCGGATGACCGTGCCACCCTCTACTCCTCGACCGAGTACAAGAAGATCCGCCTGCACTACTTCACCGACGACTACGCGCGGTGGGAAGCTGAACACTCGTAGCGCCGAGCTGTACCAGCGGGCGCTTCGCGTCCTGCCGGGCGGCGTCAACAGTCCCGTGCGGGCGATGCGGCAAATCGGCCGCGACCCGATCTTCGTCGAGCGCGGCGAGGGCTGTGAGTTGGTCGATGTCGACGGCAACCGCTACGTCGACTGGGTCTGCTCATGGGGACCGCTGATCCTCGGCCACGCCGACCCCCAGGTGGTTGCCGCCGTGACCCAGGCGGCGGCGCGGGGGACGAGCTACGGTGCCGCCACCGCAGCCGAGGTCGAGCTCGCCGAGGAGGTGGCGGCGCGCGTCCCCTCGGTCGAGATGCTGCGGATGACGAGCTCCGGCACCGAGGCGGCGATGGCCGCGGTC
>JBAREU010000378.1:0-1736 GCA_049796515.1 Solirubrobacterales bacterium | reverse complement strand
ACGCTGATCAGCTCGCCCAGCTGGCGCAGCGCCGCTGCGGCGCTGTCGGTGCCCTCGCCCTGCTCGGCGATCGCCAAGAACTGCGGCTCCCAGGCCGCGCGGCCCATGCCCTCGCTGCGCATCGCCTCGATCGGCGCCTCGAAGCTGTCGGCGCGCACCAGTTGCATGCCGTGCGGCAGCTGCAGCCGAGCGACGGACATCTTCAGGCCTACGATCGGCACAACGACCAGATCGGCCTCGTCGACGTCGCCGGCCTCGGCGTCGAGCGCCTCCAGAGCACCCTCGAGACGCTCGCGGTCGAGCGAGAACTCGCTGCAGCCGTCCCAGAGGGAGGCGATGAAGACGATGAGCAGGCGCGCCGCTCGCTCGCTGGGCTCGGCGGGAACATGCTCGCCCCGCTGCTCGAGGTATGGCGCGGCGACACCGGCCATCGCGACGGCTTCGCGGGCGGGCTCGAAGGCGGGCAACGAGCGCAGCTCGGCCTCCCGCCCGCGAACGTAGCGGTCGGTCAGCGGCACGTAGCTGTGGAAGAAGGCGTCGTCGGGACCGGCCTGCTCGGCGACGTCGAAGGGGATCTGGTCGCCGCCGGCAACGAGCGTCGTCAGTCGAGTCGCAGCCTCGGCGGCCAGCCGCCGCAGCGCCTCGTTGAGCAGGGGATCACGCACGCCCTAGCCTTCCGCCCACCCCACGGCGGTCCTGCGCCTGCACGACGCCTTGCAGGCACGTCAGGCGGGAACTGGGGCTTGCTCGTCTTCGAGCAGCCAGCGGGTGCCGTAGCGGCGCATATCCTCGATCAGCGGGACCAACGCTTTGCCCTTCTCGGTCAGCGCGTACTCGACCCGCGGCGGCACCTCGGGGAAGGTATTGCGGACGACGATCCCCTCTTCTTCGAGCGCCCGCAGGCGCAGCGAGAGAGTGCGCGGGCTGATCCCCTCCAGCGAGCGCTCGAGCGCGCAGAAGCGGCTGCGGCCGTCGGCGAGGTCGCGGATGACGAGGAGAGTCCACTTGCCGCAGACGACGTCGGCGGTGCGGCAGACGGGACAGCGGGAGTTGCTCTCGGCGCTCATATCAGGGCCTACAGGCGCGGGCCGGGTTGCGTTGAACGGCTCGCTAGAGCGAGTTTAGCGCCATGGCTTCATTTACTGAAGTTTTGGACGTCAGCGATGTCGCCCGATGAACCCTTGGGCGAGGTCGAAATCCCGACCCCGTCCCGCCACCGAGGCGCCGGCGCCCTTCGGGGGCTTCACTTCGACGAACTCGATCCCCACCAGGTCGAGGCGGAAGGTCCGCCCCGGCTTGCCGGTGAGGATGTCGACCGCCTGGCCCGTGCGCAGGGTGAGCAGGCTGCAGCTCTGGCTGCCGCCGATGCAGTGGCCCGGGCCCCGCACCATCGCCACTTCGCCGGATATGTCGAAGGCAACCCGCTCGCCGTCGTCGGAGACGCCGACGAAGGCAATGACCGGGTTCTTGTCGGGGAGGGCCCGCCCCAGCGACAGCTGCTCGTAGGTGGCCAAATTTCCGGAGCCGGCGACGCCGAAGCGGATGTCCGGGCGGAAGGCAAAGAGACGCAAGCCAGGAAACGAAGGCTCCCCCTTGCCCGGCGAGGCTCCGCCGGACTCACCGCCATCCCCGCCTGGGCCTCCCCCATCCGGCGGCGAAACGGGCGCGCCGGCGGCGCCTTCGGACTGCTCTTCGTCCAGCCCAGAGGCGTCGGAGCCGGAGCCGCCACCGGATTC
>JBAREU010000377.1:0-1893 GCA_049796515.1 Solirubrobacterales bacterium | reverse complement strand
CGCCTCGGCCGCGAGGAAGAGGCGAGCGCGGAGTTCGCCCGCGCCGCCGAGCTCAGCGGCAACGCACGCGAGCGCGAGGTGCTGCGAGCGCGGGCCGAGCGGAACTGAAAAGGTGTGTCAAATGGCTGGGTGCTTCCGCTGTGAGGTAGTACGGCAACGCACTGGTGAAGCGGTGGGCGCGTGCCTGACCTGTGGTTCATTTGCCTGTACGGAAGATGGGGACCGTGATGCGGTGAACGTCGACTTCATCTGTGGAATGTGTCAGTCAGGACGACTGATGAACTCCGCCGTTGGCCCACAATCACCGCCCGAAGGACCACCCGGTGGTCAGCCCACGCCATCCTCGCCAGACCCCGCCAATCCGCCTCACCCTTCGAGGCTGGGCATCAACCTTCCATACACCAGCTCGCCCGACTACGAATCACGTTGCCCTGCAGTCGCTTCGAGTTCAGCTCAGCACCGACGGAAGTTCAGGAATGAGACGGACCACCTGCTGGAGACCTTGCGTGAGCATGCGACGGGGGAGCGAGCCGAGGCGCTGGCGGAGATCCAGGCAGATGAGCTCGACCCCCACGAAGTGGCCGCCACCATGCGACTGCTCTGGAACCAGGTGGAGAAGGCAATGGAGCGCGAGGCATTCTGCCCGGACCTGCTTGCTGACGCCTTTGGAGTGGCGACCTGGTCGATCGGCGTAGAGCCGGGTGTGGAGCCTCACAAGAGCCAGTTGGATCTCCTGTCCGACCGCCGGCTGCGAGTCGCGATTGCCCGTCTACAGCGCATGTACGTATGACCTCTTCTGAACTTTTCTCTGAGGCCACGGGCGTTGCTCTCTATGCGATCGACGATATTCCCGCGGGTGTGGTGCTGTTCCCCATACACGCCTTCGACGGAAGGCTGCCGAACCTGGTTGCCGTCTCCGCGCCGAGTGCGAAGGCGCCGGTAATAGCCGCTGCTGGTTGGTGGGGGAAGCCGGGCATGAACCCTGAGGCGGCGGCGGTGCGCGCCAACCCTGCCCTCTTGGATCAACTCGGTGCGAAGCCTGCCGACCTCGGGAGAACTGGCGATCTGCCAGCCACGGTGCGTAAGGCTCGACCGTTGCAGGTTTTGCGCTACAAGCGGGGCTTCGTGCTTTCGGTCGCCACGACGCTCATCGTCGCCCTTGCAGCCGTCGCCGCGGCGACGCTCGGCTTCGTCACTGGAACGGCCCCATTCGCGTGGGGGGCAGTCGTGCTGCTCCTTGTCTGTGTCGCCGAGTGTGCCAAGGCTGCGGCTGACATCCGCGGGGCCGCGGCGAAAAGCTGAGCTCCATTGGCGCTCGCCGCTCTCATTCGGTCGTCTCGATCGAGGCGACCAGAGGGCCGACCAGGCGGCGTGCCGTTTCGATGTCGTAGGCGCTGCCAAGGACCGCGAAGCCGTTGTCGCCGAGGTTGAAGAAGAAGTCGACACGCTCCGGCAGGCCCGAGTTGGCGCGGAAGGCGATCTCGCTGCCGACGACACCGCCCCGCACCACACCGTGCCTGACCGAGTAGACAGTCTCGTCGGCAGCGCGCAGGTCGGCGGCGATGCTGGTGGCGCTTTCGGCCGGGTCGGCCGGGTCGCCGGGCGACTCGTCGATCTTCAGCCCTTCGTCGCCGGCGGGGCTGCTCCAGGTGTTCTCAATGTAGCTGCCGTCGCTGGCCAACGCTTCGTCTTCCTCCTGGATCCAGCCGGCTGGGATCGAAGCCGTGTAGAGATTGCCGTAGAACGGGGTCGTGGGGGATGCTGAGTTACTCACGGCCTGCTGGGTACGCCTGACCACGGTGCTGGCGTCGCCGTCCCGTGCCCCGGCGACGACGAGCGCCCCGGCAACGAGGCCAGCGGCGGCGGCGAGCGCACAAACGACGAGTGCGACAG
>JBAREU010000376.1:0-6926 GCA_049796515.1 Solirubrobacterales bacterium | reverse complement strand
CACGCGGCGTTGCTGCGTCACGCTTTCGCGCATTGCGCAAGATTCCCCACTGCTGCCTCCCGTAGGAGTCTGGGCCGTGTCTCAGTCCCAGTGTGGCTGATCGTCCTCTCAGACCAGCTACCCATCGTTGCCTTGGTAGGCCGTTACCCCACCAACAAGCTAATGGGCCGCGAGCCCCTCCCAATGCGGAGGCCGAAGCTTCCTTTAGCGAACCGGCTCATGCCAGTTCGCCACATCCGGTATTAGCCCGAGTTTCCTCGGGTTGTCCCGGTCATCGGGGCAGGTTACTCACGTGTTACTCACCCGTTCGCGGCTTGGCCCCAGGGCAAGCCCTGGTTCGTCGCACCACTTGCATGTGTTAAGCACGCCGCCAGCGTTCGTCCTGAGCCAGGATCAAACTCTCCGTGAAGAGTACTTCTACAGAGAGATGCCATGCCTGGCTGGCCGTCGGGTACACAAACGCGACGGCCGGCATGACGGGTAAATCAGACCACTCGACACGCTGACGAGTCGAGTGGATCGGGCTCAAACAATCCACAGACCCGAGGGTCCGCGGAGTGCACGCTGCTCAGTTTTCAAAGACCGCTGCGCCCTCAACGACAACGGGATCCGCCGTCGTTCGCGCACGGGACGGCACCGGGCCAATCCCGAAGGGACGAGCAGTATAGCGCTGCGGGGGCGCTTTGCCTAATGCCCGATGCGAATCGCCCTCGTGCCTGCTCAGGCGCCGGCACGCATGCGGCGGAAGCGTCGCTTGCCAACCTGCAGGACGCGGCCGTCGAGCGCCGCCTGGTCAATGTCGAGGGCTTCTCCCCCAAGCGGCTCCCCATCCAGCTTTACGCCCCCTTGGCTGAGCAGCCGCCGGGCCTCGCTGGAGCTGATCTCGAAGGCTCCGGACATTAGCTTGGGCAGGTGGACCGAGGTGCCGTCTTCCCCCAGGTAGGCGGCGAGATCAACCTCCTCCACCTCCTCGGGCACCTCGTGGCGCACGAAGAGACGGTTGAAGTGCTCCTCCGCCTGCGTTGCGGCGTCCTCGTCGTGGAAGCGGGCGACGATTCGCCGGCCAAGCTCGCGCTTAGCCTCGTTGGGCGGTCGGGACGGAACGTCCTCGCCCAGCAGCAGCCTGAAGTACTCCGCCATCGCCTCGTCCGGGACCCGCATCAACTTGCCGAACATCTCCTCTGGGGGCTCGGTCACGCCGACGTAGTTGCCCAGCGACTTACTCATCTTCTGTACGCCGTCAGTGCCGACGAGGATTGGCATCGTCAAAATCGATTGTGGTTTCTGGCCGTAGGCGGTCTGCATGTCGCGGCCGAAGAGCAGGTTGAACTTCTGGTCGGTCCCCCCCAGCTCGACGTCGGCTTCGATCGCAACCGAGTCGTAGCCCTGCAGCAGCGGGTAGAGCAGCTCCAGCGCGGCAACGGGCTGCTCTGCCGCCATGCGCTTCTGGAAGTCGTCGCGCTCGAGCAGGCGCGCCACCGTGGTCCTCGCCAGCAATCCGAGCAACTCCTCCGGCGCCATCCGCAGCCACTCGCTGTTGAAGCGGACCTCGGTTCGGTCGCGGTCGAGCACCTTGAAGGCCTGTTCCTGGTAGGTAGCCGCGTTCGCCTCGATCTCCTCGGCGCCGGGCACCGGTCGCTGCGCCGAGCGCCCGCTCGGGTCGCCGACTCTGGCGGTGAAGTCACCGACGATCAGTACCACCGTGTGCCCTGCCTGCTGGAACTCGCGCAGCTTCTCGAGCACGACCGTGTGGCCCAGGTGAATGTCGGCCGTGGTCGGGTCCATGCCGAACTTGATCCGCAGCGGACGACCCGCGGCGAGCTGCTCGGCGAGCATCCCTTCCGGCAGCACGTCGACCGCATTACGCGTCAGATCGGGCACGGCCGCAATGCTAGACTGCCGCCTCTGCTCGGCGGGCAGCGCCCGTCGTGCCGCACACCTCGATGGCGGTCCTTGGAACAAAGCCCCGCCGGGCCGGCGGCTCGGTTCCGCCGCCTTCACCCCCGGCACCCCCGGCAAAGCGCGCGAGGCCGCGGCTGCGAAAGCTGCGCGTGCTCTTCGTCCTGCTTGGCCTCAGCGTCCTGGCCGTCGTCTCGATGGTCTTCGGGATGATCGTCGCCGTCTCCCAGGACCTGCCGGCGATCTACAACTTCGCCCAGTACAAGGCGTCTGAGAACAGCGAAGTCCTCGATGCCTCCGGCGAGCCGATCGGCACGCTGACCAGCAACGAGAACAAGATCCTGCTCACCTCCGGCGAGATCTCGCCCAACGTCAAGAATGCGGTGGTCGCGATCGAGGACGCCCGCTACTACGACCACGACGGCGTCGACTTCCAGGGCATCGCCCGGGCGCTGGTCAAGGACATCGTGAGCCGCAGCGCTGCCCAGGGCGCCTCGACGATCACCGAGCAGTTCGTCAAGGAAGCCCTTGAGGCGCAGGGCGAGCGGACGATCTTCCAGAAGTTCCGCGAGGCGGCGCTCGCCTACCGGGTCGAGCACCACTGGAGCAAGGACAAGATCCTCACCGAGTACCTCAACACGGTCTACTTCGGCGAGGGCGCCTACGGGATCGAGGCGGCGGCGCGGACCTTCTTCGGCGCCGCCCACCCGGGTTGCGGGACGGACGTCGAGCCGTGCGCGGCGGTGCTCGAGCCCTGGGAGGCCGCGACCCTGGCCGGGATCATCTCCTCACCCTCCCTGTATGACCCGAAGATCTTCCCGGAAAACTCGCTGGCTCGGCGCAACCTGGTCCTCGACCGGATGCACGAACAGGGCTACATCACCACCGAGCAGTACCAGGAAGGGATTAGGCAGGCCCTGCCCGCCCCCGCCGACGTCGAGCCGCCGTCGCTCGACTCCGAGGCGCCCTACTTCACCGCCTGGTTGCGCCAGCAGCTGGTCGAACGCTTCGGCGCGGCGCGGACCTTCTTCGGCGGACTCAAGGTCAAGTCGACGCTAGACCTGCGCCTGCAGGCTGCCGCCGAAGAAGTCGTCGGCTCCTACCTGAGCGGCTTGCCGCCGACCGCGGCGGTCGTCGTCATCGACAACCGCAACGCCGGAATCAAGGCGATGGTCGCCGGCCCGGACTTCGAGGAAAAGCCGTTCAATCTGGCCACGCTGGGCCATCGCCAGCCCGGCTCCTCGATCAAGCCGATCATCCTCGCCACCGCACTCGAACAGGGCATTTCGCCGGAAACCGTCTACGAATCGGCGCCGCAGACCTTCACCTTCGGCAAGAATGGCCAGGAAGTCTTCGAGGTCAACAACTACGCCGACAGCTACCTCGGCTCCGCCTCGCTGGCCACCGCGACCACCTACTCCGACAACGCTGTCTACGCCCAGGTCGGTCTCGAAAGCATCGACGGAGGCACCCGGGCGATCGCCCGCACCGCCCACAAGCTCGGCGTCCAGACGCATCTCTCGACCAACCCGGCGATGGTTCTCGGTGGGCTCGCTGAAGGCGTCACGCCGCTGGAGTGGACCTACGCCTTCTCGACCATCGCCAACGACGGCGACCGCGTCAGCGGCAGCCTCGCGCCGGAGCCCGGTGAGACCCCCGTCGCCTACACCGAAGTCACCGACAACGACGGCGACCTGATCAAGGGCGGCGACAACGACTCGATCCACACCCAGGCGATCCCGGCGGGAGTCGCCGAAGAAGCGAAGAGCATCCTGCACTCGGTGATCACGAGCGGCACCGGCGTACAGGCCGACATCGGCGACGAAAGCCAGTGGGGCAAGACGGGGACGACCGAGAACAACGGCGACGCCTGGTTCTGCGGCGCGACCGGGGAAGTCACGGCCTGCGTCTGGGTCGGCTACGCCGACACGACGACGCCGATGCTGACCGAGTACGCCGGCGGCCCGGTCGACGGCGGCACCTTCCCAGCGCTGATCTGGGCCGGGGTGATCTCCGCCTGGGAGGACATAGCCGCGGATCGCGCCGCCGAAAGAGAGAGCGAACGACAGGAGAACGAGAGCGAGGAAGAGCTCGGTAGTGGCGCGGACACCACGGTCGAAGAAGAAACCTACGTGCCACCAAGCACTGAATCGGACCCCGTGCCCGAACCCGAAGCTCCCGAACCTGCGCCAGAACCCGAAACCGCTCCCGGAGCCCCGTCCGAAGCTGCTCCCGAATCAGGTGGTGGGGGCGGCATCACGGCTGGCTGAGGGCCGTCCCGGTAGGGGTTCCACTTAACTTTTTCGGTGGATCGTCCTACGGCTGTCGCCCAGAGCCTTCGACGAAAAAGTACAAGACGTTCCACCCCTACCGGGACGGCCCTATGCAGGACGCGGTCGCGACACGAACTGACTACCGGCCAGGCAGAAGCGCCACGGACGCTCCACGGCTTTGGTGATGCCTACCCGGGGGCCGCTGACAACCGTGCCGCTCCAACCAGGCTGAGGGGGCAGCAGCAAGAAGGGATCAACGGTCAGGTCGGCGTTGTTGGCATCGAGGTCGATGCCCAGCGCCTCGGTCAGCTTGCCTGGGCCCGAGCAGAGGTCGGTATCTGGGCGTTTGCCGCGCCGTGCCCGCATCTCCTCGATGCCGGCGGTCGGCTCCAATGCCCGAATCAGCACGGCCGCTGCCTCTCCCTCCGGTTCGGCGACCGCGTTGAGCAGGCTGTGGATCCCGTAGGAGAGGTAGACGTAGGCTCGGCCCGGCGGCCCGAAGAGCACTTCGGTGCGCTTGGTCAGGCCGACATAGGCGTGGCAGGCGGGATCGTCGCGCTCGTAGCTCTCCACCTCGACGATTGTGCCGCCGCGACCCTCGAAGAAGAGCCGGCAGCCGATCAGCTCGCGCGCCACCGTGTGCACCGAGCGGGCGAAGAAGCCGACGTCGAGGCGCTCGGCCGTCGCCGGGTTCACGACTGCTCGTCGAGCACCCGCGCCCTGACCGCGGCGAGCGTCTCGTGGGCGAGTGCGATCTGCGCGGTCAGCGCCTCCGAGCCGGTCCCCCCCTCTATCCGCTTCGACTCGAGCCAGCTCTCGCGCCGCAGCACCTCGTAGAAGGAGCCGTCGAGGTGCTCGGAGCGCTGCCGCAGGTCGTCCTCGCTCAGCTCGGAGAGCGCGACGCCGCGCTCGACCGCGTCGCGCACCAGGCCGCCGACTATGCCGTGCGCCTCGCGAAATGGCACCCCCTTGCGGACGAGCAGGTCGGCGACCTCCGTCGCGGCCAGCATCTCGTCGCCGGAGGCGTCTGCAAGGCGCTCGCGATCGAAGGCGATCCCGGCGAGCATTCCCTCGGCTGCGTCGAGGCAAGACTCGATCGTGTCGATCGCGTCGAAGAGCGGCTCCTTGTCCTCCTGCATGTCCTTGCCGTAGGTCAGCGGCAGGGCGTGCATCGTGCCCAACAGGGCGAGGTAGTCGGCGGCCACGCGAGGGCTCTTGGCGCGCAACAGCTCGGCCGAGTCGGGGTTCACCTTCTGCGGCATGATCGAAGAGCCCGAGGAGAAGGACTCGTCGAGCTGGCAGAAGCCGAACTCGCTGCTCGACCAGATCACGATCTCAGAGCCGAGCCGCGAGAGGTGCATCGCGCAGGTCGCTGCCGCAGAGAGGTAGTCGAGGACGAAGTCGCGGTTGGAGGCGCCGTCGATCGAGTTCGGGCTGACGTGCTCGAAGCCGAGGTCCTCGGCAACGGCGCGCCGGTCGATCTCCCAGTTGACCCCGGCCAGCGCGCCTGAACCGAGCGGCATCACGCTGGCGCTGTCGAGCGCGAACTGGAAGCGCAGCAGGTCGCGGGCGAGCATCCAGAAGTAAGCAAGCATGTGGTGGCCGAGGTAGACGGGCTGGGCGCGCTGCAGGTGCGTGTAGCCGGGCATCGGCCAGTCGCGGTGGCGCTCGGCGAGCTCCAGCAGCCGGGCCATCGTCCCCGCGGCCAGCTCGATCGCCTGCAGCGAGTGGACCTGGACGACCATCGTCATGTCGGTCGCGACCTGGTCGTTGCGCGAGCGGCCGGTATGGAGCTTGCCAGCGAGGGGGCCGATCTCCTCGCCCAGCAGGCGCTCGATCGCCATGTGGATGTCCTCGTCGCCCTGCTCGAACTCGAAACCGTGCGCACCGATCCGCTCGGCGACCCGGTCGAGGCCGGCGATCATGTGTTCCAGCTCCTCGTCGTCGAGGACGCCGATCTGGCGCAGCGCCCGCGCGTGCGCCCGCGACTGGTCGAGGTCGTAGGTGGCCAGGGGCCAATCGAAGCCCAGCGACCGGTTGAGACGCCAGAAGCGCGGGTCGGGGTCTTTGCGGAAGCGCGACATCAGCGGAGGGATCCGGCGAGAGCCTCGCACACCCGCGTCACTTGCGACTCGGTCATCGCCGGGAAGAAGGGCAGCGCCAGCGAGCGCGCCGAGGCCGCTTCGGCAACCGGGAACTGGCCCTCGCGGTAGCCGAGCTCGCGCAGGTGCGGGAAGAGGTGGATGCAGGGTAGGTAGGCCTTGGCGGCGACGCCGTGCTCGGCGAGGCCGGCGATGACCGCGTCGCGATCTACCTCGGCTGAGAGGCGCACGACGTAGACGAACCAGCTGCGGCGCTCCTCTCCGCGGGCGGCGGCGGGAGCGTCGACCCCCTCGATCCCCGCGAGGCCGTCCTCGTAAAGCGCCGCCACCGCGCCCCGGCGCGCGAGCATCGTGTCGAGCTTCTCCATCTGGGCGACGCCAAGCGCCGCGGCGAGGTCGGAGAGGCGGTAATTGAAGCCGAGGCCGCCGTGGTCTAGCCAGCCCATGTCCGGGGCCCGTCCCTGGTTGCGCTCGGCACGCAACCGCACCGCGATGTCGGGCGTCGACGGCACGATCACCCCGCCCTCGCCGGTGGTCAGCTGCTTGTTGGCGTAAAAGGCGAAGGTGGCGAGGTTGCCGCGGGCGCCAACCCTGCGTCCCTCCGAGTCGATTGCCCCGAGCGCCTCGCAGGCGTCCTCGAGGATGCCGAGAC
>JBAREU010000375.1:0-5691 GCA_049796515.1 Solirubrobacterales bacterium | reverse complement strand
GCTCCAAGGTTCCCGGAGACCGACACCCCCGCCCCTCCCTCCGAACAGTCCCTGGCTCATCGTCCACAGGGCAGCTGCCAGCAGCGCTGCGTAGGCGGCCAACCCGATGAGGCCCTGCTCTGCCGCGACGGTTACCGGCTCGGTGTGGGAGACGGAAACTGGGGCCTTCTTAGTCGCTATGTGTTCGCGGTAGGCGCGGGGGAAGCTGCCGGCGCCGTAGCCCCAGATCGGGCGCTGGGCGAACAGGTCGGTGCCGCCGGAGACGAGGTTGGCGCGGCCGCCGGTGTCTACGTTGAAGCGATCCGGGCTGAGCTTCGAGACGCCGCCGGCGAAGATGACTATGACCACTGCCAGGATTGCTCCCGCGCCCACAGCCGCCAACGTCCAGCGCCAGCTCCAACGGAGGGCAGCTAGTACGGCTAGGCCAGCCAGCAGCGCGGCGAAGCTGGACTGAGAAAACGTCGGCACCAACCCCAGCCAGAGGACCGCGACTAGCCCGGCGAGCAGTGCCAGGGTTCGACGTTCCTTAGCCCACAGCAACGCCGCCATCGCGATCACGATTACGAGCGCCAGGTACCTCCCGTAGATATTCGGATCCCAAAAGATCGAGTTAACCCGGAAGTAGGTGTGGAATTCGTTCGACCTGATGACTTGGTCATTCCAGAACAAGTCTCGACTCAAGTACTCAATCGACCCCACGACGACAAACGCCACCGCCTCCACAGCTACGACCCACAGCACGAGCACCAACAGCTTCCGATCCCACACGACATCCCGTAACAGGGCGTAGGCCAAGGAGAACGGCACGAAGAAGAAGCACACGTTCTGAAGGCTTTTGGAGAAATCAGGGGAGTAGAGCGTCTGCAGGGCGTAGAGAACCACCACTCCGGCCAGGACGTAGGTCAGGAGGGTGGGGGGGTCCCCCGCAGGAAACTTTGGAGCACTTCCTGCCAAGGACCCGAAAGGCCGCCCCAATGCGGGTTTCCGGAGGGGGACCCCCCCACCCTCCTGCCACGCGCCTACCGCAGCGGAGACCACACCGCCCGCAATAACGAGATAGAGCGGCACCAACAAGTTGGCCGTGTCTCCCCCAGCCTCCAAGGGAACACGAAACGGAAGCGAGGCGACGATCGCCAGCGGTAAGAGGATCGGCCAGCGCCGGAACACAGCGGCAAGCCCGGCTCCTGCTGCGATGGCTGCGAGCCCAAGCCCGACAAGCCGCGCCGGCTCGTCCCGCAGATCAACGATCTGGGGGGAGTGCCACTGGTCGCCGAGGATCAGGATTGGGAAGAGGGCAAGCGCGAGCAACATCGCCGCGGCACGCAACCGGCTGGCTGGCAGGAGAATTGCCGCGGCCGCGGCACCCGCGGCAATCAAGACCCCCGCCGCGGAGAGGATCAAAGCTCGCACTCCCGGGCCGGTTCGCGCGGCGCCCGGTGCAGGCGCATGACGCCGCCGGGGACGAGCGTGCGGTCCTCACCGAGCATTTTGACCCGCAGCTTGTAGCGACCGGGCGGCGCGATGCCGTCGTCGCGCATGCGCCCGCCCCAGTAGTAGGTGTGGAAGGTGTAGCGCTTGAGGAAAGCGTCGCGGTCGAGGGTGAGGATCAGCTTGCCGCCTGGCTTCACCACTTGGACGTTGGCCCGGTCCGATTGCGTCATGCGGAAGCGGATGCGGATGCGGTCGAAGCGGCAATCGCCGTTGGGGGTGAATGCGCGGACCGGCGGTTTGGTGCGCGGCACGGCGACGAAGCTGACCCGATCTAGCACCAGCGGGTCGCGCTTGAGGCGTTGCGACCAGGCGAAGGCGGCGATCGTGGCGAGGACGAGGAGGGCGAAGACGACCGCCGCGGAGCTAGCTCGCCGCGGAGGCATTGTCATCGCCGATCACGACCGCGACCGGGGCGCCCGCGGAGAGCGAGGCGATCTCCGCGTTCATCGGCCGCACCCGCGAGATCTCCAGCGCCGTGGCCACCCGGTGAGCCTCACGCCCGTTGCCCTGCTCGAACATGACGACGCTCTCGTCGAAGCTCGAGCGGCTGTTGGTGACGGCGCCGAGCTGGAACCCCTTGCGCTCGACCATGTCGCCGTAGGTACCCGCCAACCCGTCGACGGCGGTGCCGTTGAGCACGGTCACCTCGATTTCGCTCGCGTTGAGCGCGCGGGAGACCTGCTTGCCGTTCTTGCCGCCATCTTCATCTTCGGACCCGTTCACCACGGCGAAGGCGATACCGCCCGCGACGAGGACGAGCACGGCGAAGATCGCCACCAGATAGCGCGGTTCGCCGAGCCGGTTGCCGAAGCCCGTGCCGCCGCCAGAGAAGCGCTCGCGCATGCGCTCGGTGCGCGTCAGCTCGGGCAGTCCCGCCTCGCGCCGCTCGCGACGATGCTCGCGCAGGTCTGCCGCTTGCCGCTCAGCCTCGCGCGCCTCTTCCAGCTTGCGCATCTCCTCCGCGCGCTCCGACGCCGCAGCCGAGGTCGACTCCTTGCGGTCGGCGTCGCGCTCCGGCGCCGAGCCCGCCCACTCGCGCAAGCGGCGGAGATCGCGTCCCTGGGCGAACGAGAGCAAGGCGAGCACGGCCAGGCCAAGGAAGGCGACCAAGCCAGCGAAAGCCCCTATTTCCTTCAGCAGCTCCAAAGGTTGGCTGCGAGAGGCTATCCGTCGTGGGCGACTGCCGCCGCGTCCCCGTCCTGCGCCGTGATCAGCTCGACCACCCGCTCGGCCAGATTGGCCTCGTCGCCGGCCATCACCAGGTGCTCGAGCGAGTTCAGCGTCGCCTCGACCCACTCGGGCTCGAGCGGCGCCTCGCGGACCGCCCGGTGGATCCGCTTCGCCGCCGTCGGCCGCAGCTCCTCACCGCTGCCGAACAGCTCCTCGTGCAGCTTCTCCCCCGGCCGCGGTTTGGTGAACTCGATCGCGATCTCCGCCCCCGGCTCGTACCCCGCCAGCCGGATCATGTTGTTGGCGAGGTCGACGATCTTCACCGGCTCGCCCATGTCGAGGACGAAGACCTCGCCGCGGCCGGCGCCGATGTCGCCGGCGCGGATCACCAGCTGCACAGCCTCGGGAATCGTCATGAAGTAGCGCGTCATCTCGGGGTGGGTGACCGTGACCGGCCCGCCGCGCTCGATCTGGCTGCGGAAGATCGGCACGACGCTGCCCGAGGAGGCGAGCACGTTGCCGAAGCGGACGCTGGCGAAGCGGGTGCCGCGGTGCTTGTGCCCGGCCGTCTCGACGATCCACTCGGCCATCGCCTTGGAGGCGCCCATCACCGTCTTCGGGTTGACCGCCTTGTCGGTGGAGACGAGGACGAAGCGCTCGACGTCCGATGCGGCCGCGGTCTCGGCGGTGATCCGGGTCGCGAGCGCGTTGTTGCGCACCGCCTCCAGCGGGTTGGCCTCCATCAGCGGCACGTGCTTGTAGGCGGCGGCGTGGAAGACGACGCTCGGTTTGAAGCGCTGCATCGTCTCCAGCATCCGGTGGGGCTCCTTGCAGTCGGCGAGCACCGCCTCGACGTTGCTGAAGTGGCGCTCCTCGACCATCTCGCGCTCGATCTCGAAGAGGTTGTCCTCGGCGTGGTCGAGCATGACCAGCAGCCGCGGCCCAACGCGGGCGATCTGGCGGCAGAGCTCGGAGCCGATCGAGCCGCCGGCGCCGGTTACAAGGACGATGCGGTCGCGCAGGTAGGCGCCGACGCGGTCGAGCTCGACCACTATCGGGTCGCGTCCGAGCACGTCCTCGACCTGGACCTCGCGCAGCTGCTTGTTGAGTTGGACACCGCCGCGCAACAGCTCGAACACGGTCGGCAGGGTGCGGACGCGGATCTCGCGCTCGCGGCAGGCGGCGACGACTTTGGCACGCAGCGTCCCCGGCGCCGAGGGGATTGCGATCACGACCTCGTCGGGTTCGGTCTCGTCGAGGATCGTCTCGATCCGCTCCGTCGTCCCCAGCACCTTCAGGCCGAGCATCCGCATCCCCTGTTTGCGCGCGTCGTCGTCAACGAAGCCGATCGCGGTCGCACCCAGGTTGGGGTTGAGGTGCATCTCGCGGACGACCATCTGGCCACCTGAGCCGGCGCCGATCACCAGCACCTCGTGTTTGGGCAGGCGGTGGCCGTGGCTGGGACGCTCGATTATCAGCCGCACGGCGAGGCGGGCGCCGGCGATCAAGAGCAGGGTGAGGACGAAGTCCATCACCACGACCGAGCGCGGCAGGCCGGTGTCGAACGGTTGCAGGACGGTGAAGACGACGAGCAGGATCGCGCTGGCTACGGCGACCGCGCGGACGATGGTGAGGAAGTCGCGACCGCTGACGTAACGCCACCACTTCTGGTAGAGGCCGAAGGCAGCGAAGACCGCGACCTTGCCGACCGCGACGAAGGCGACCGCCTGCAGGAAGAGGGTCTCGTAGCGGGGCGGCAGCCCTTCATCGAGGAAACGCAGGCGGAATGCCAGGTAGAAGGCCAGCGCCACGAGCAGCGCGTCGGCGGCGACCTGCAGCACCCGATTGCGGTAGACGGGGTGGTTCAACCGGTGCATTGGACACCCGCGAGTTTAGTTCCTGCCGGCCCCGATCCCTACAATGCCCGCTCTTCGCATGCTGATTCTCGCCAGCGTCACCGATTTCTTCCTCGACCCGATCGTCAACGCGGGGACCGATTTCATCAGCACCACCGGTTTGCCGGCGGTCTTCATCCTGATGGCGCTCGAGTCAGCCTGCCTGCCGGTCCCCAGCGAGGCGATCATGCTCTTCGCCGGCTCCAGCGTCGCCGCGGGCGAGCTCTCGCTGTTCGGGGTCGTCGCGGCGGGCGTGCTCGGCAACCTGGTCGGCTCCTGGGCCGCCTACGCGGTCGGCTACTACGCCCGGCTCGACCTGCTGGAGAAGAACCGGCTGATCCACCTGCCGCCGAAGTACCTGAAATGGGCCGACGACTGGTTCGAACGCTACGGCGACGCAACCGTCTTCTTCACCCGCATGCTGCCGATCATCCGCACCTTCATCTCGCTGCCAGCCGGGGTGGCGAAGATGCCCTTCTGGCGCTTCACCGTCCTCACCCTGCTCGGCTGCATCCCCTGGGTGCTGATGCTGGGCCTGATCGGCCAGGCGGTCGGCGAGAACTGGGAGGAGTGGCGCGGCCACCTGCACTACCTCGACTACGCGGTGGTCGCGGCGGTCCTCGGCGGCGCGATCTACCTGTTGATCCGCCGTTACCGCAACGGCGGGCCGGGTGCGAAGCCGGAGACCACGGGCGAGGAGAGCGGCGCGCGGGCCGGGGCTTGAGCGAGGCCGCTGACGGAAGGATTCCCGTCGCCCGCGCCCTGGCGCTGGGGATCGTCCAGGGCCCCGCAGAGCTGCTGCCGGTCTCCTCCTCCGCTCATATCGTCCTCGTCCCCTGGCTCGTCGGGTGGGACTGGGACGGGCTCGACCCTGAGGTGCGCAAGAGCTTCGAGGTGGCGCTGCACGGTGGCGCTGCGGTGGCGCTGCTGATCGGCCAGCGACAGACGATCCTCGAAGAGCTGCGCCTCTTCGAATGGCGTCGAGCGCTCGTTCTCGGCCTCTCCTTCCTGCCGGCGGCGGCGGTCGGCTACACGCTGGAGCGGCCGATCGAGCAACGGCTGGGGGGACCGAAGGCGACGGCGATCGGCCTGCTGGCGGGAGCGGCGGCGATGCTGGTCGCCGACACCCGGCCGC
>JBAREU010000374.1:0-3558 GCA_049796515.1 Solirubrobacterales bacterium | reverse complement strand
GTCCTCGCCGGTCCCGGCTCGGCCGAGGCGACTGAGCCGCTGGTCTGCGTGCCGGCCGGCAGGCCTTCCGCGGAAGGGCCGCGGCTGCTCGGCTCCGACGCCTTCGCTCGCGCGGTGGCCGGTCTCCGCGCCGCCTACGACCTCATCGTGATCTCCGGCCCGCCGTTGCGCGATGAGATCTCGCTCACAGCGGTGCTGGCGCTGGTCGACTCGACGGTCGCCTGCCTCGGCCCGTCAGAGCCCCGCAAGCTGCCGATCTCAGTGACCGGTTTGGTAATCCAGAACTGAGCGGCTCACCCCTGGTTCTGAGCCACGCGCATCAGAGGTCGTAGCGAGCCAGGTCGGCCTCGAGCCGCTCGGCATCCTCGCTCCGCGGCCCGTTTGCGGCGGAGTCATCGGGGCCGGGTGGCTGCGCTCCCCCGCGCCAGCGGCGCAGACCGAGCGCCAGCGCGATGACCGCCATCGCGAAGGCGATCGCCGGCACCAGGTAGGCGGAGAGGTCGAAGCCGGAGCCACCCGGTAGCGCCAGCACCCCTCGTCCGTACTGGGCGACCAGCACGTCCTTGATCTCCTCCTTGTCCCTGCCTTCGGCGATCAGCCGTTTGATCAGGACCCGCTGGCGCTGTGCCTGCGGCGATTCCGCCAGCTCCAGCAGGGTGCCGCAGATCGGGCACATCACCTCGTCTTCGACGTCGGAGATGCTCGTCTGCGGCGATGCGGCGAAGGTGGGGGAGGCAAGCGCCAGCAGCATGAGGGCCATCAGGAAGGAAGCCCGTCTCATGAGCGGCCTTCCACGATCGGTACGACCTCTTGTTCGAGAAACTCGCGGTCGACCGGGCCTCGCCGTATCAGCGCCAGGCGACCGCGCGGGTCGACGAGGAAGTTCTCGGGGACCCCGGTCGAACCAAAGGCAGCGCTGCGCTCGTCGCCAACCGACCGAAGCTGCCGGTAGCCCACCGGGTACTCGCGCAGGAAGGCGAGCGCGTCGTCGCTGTTGTCCTGGACGTTGATCCCGAGCACGCTGACTCCACGCTCGCGGTAGCGCCGCGCGAACTCCTCCAGCTCGGGTGCCTCCTGCCGACAGGGGCCGCACCACGAGGCCCAAAGGTTGACCAGCACCCAGCGGCCGCGGTAGTCGGCGATTGAGCCCTCCCCCGAGCCGCTTAGGACGGGCAGCGTCCGGTCGGGCGCGGGATCGCCGACAGCGATCTTCGCCTCGCCCTTGCTGAGCAGGCCGAAGCCGAGCAGGCCGATGACTGCGCAGACGGCGAGGAAGGTGAGGAAGGCGCGAGCGTTCATGGCCAGCGAACACTAGTCCTCACGCCATCTTGGCTGGCCGTAGAATCAGGCGTAGACGCGGACGTAGCTCAGTTGGTAGAGCGCGAGCTTCCCAAGCTCGAGGTCGCCGGTTCGAAGCCGGTCGTCCGCTTAGGGTGAGGCAAGCGGAAGTGGGCTAGATCCAACCTCCGCTTCCCTCGTCTCGTCGTGAGCTGGGCCCGCCTCAGGCGAGCACCTTGCGGGCTTTGCGCCCTCCCTTCCGTGATCCGTTTCTGCCGGTGTCGACAGTCCGGTAGAAGTGCTCGATCGCGCCGCGGACCTGCTGTTCGTCCACGACCTCGACCAAATTGGAGTGGCGCAGCTCGGTTACGTGGTAGTTGACCGTGCTCAACGGCGCCTGCAGCTCGAGGCTGAGGTCCTTGGGCGACAGCGTTCGGCCGCCGTCGAGGTTGAGCACTTCCAAGATTGACACACGAAGTGGGTGGGTATTGGCACGAGCCAGACGTTCCCAATTCACGGTGCTCCTCACTTTCGTTGACTGGGGAATACCGAAAAATACTAACTCAGATCATCAAAATCGGGTAATCTGTCTTTGGAAATTGCGCGGCAAAGGAGATCCGGATGAGGCGAGTAGCGGGCAGGTGCGCGGGGCTGGTCGTGACGATCTTGGCTCTGGGAGCGGCTTTCGGGGCCACGGGTGCGGTCGCGGACATCATCGGTCCACAGAACCCAGACGAACCGGCGGCCGATAGTCCCTGGCAGGCTGGGAGCTGTACCTCGGATGCCGGGCCCTGCAGCGTCGACACCCCAATGCAGTTCTTCGAAGGGGCCGCTGCTCACCCGCCCGTCGGCTTTACCCAGTTCATCGTCAACACCGAACCAGGGGGTCTGGGTCCTGTTCCGATCGGCAACCTGCGCACGGTTCGCGTCGATCTCCCCCCGGGGCTGACGGTCAACCCGCAGTCCTCGGCGGAACAGTGCAACCTCGCACCGGGGGGGAGTCCCGCCTTCTGCCCCCCCGGGTCCAAAGTCGGCTTCAGCGAAGTGACGGCTACCAATCCGGCCACCGGCCTCTCGGTGGACCTGCCGCCCGCCGACGTGTTCAACCTCGTCCCGAAAGAGGGAGAACCGGGTCTCTTCGGCCTCAGCTTGCTCGGCAACGACATCTTCCTCGAGTCCGACATCGCCTGGGAGAGCGACTACCACGAGTACTTCACCATCCACGTCGCCAAACTCTCCCTGCCCGAACTCCCGTTGCTCGGCGAATTCGCCAGGGTGGCGAAAAACCGCCTGGTCTTCGATGGCACGTCGGGCCCCGACGGCACCTTCATTACGACGCCGACCACCTGCCTGGGCCCAGCGGTGCCCGGCTCGGCCCTCGAGCACGTCTACTCCACCTACCTGCGCGCGGACTCCTACGAGGAAGCGAACCCGACCTTCCCCGAAGGCTCCCCCTTCATCGTGTCGAAGATCCCGCGCAAACCGGGTGAGTTCGAAACCTCGCCGAAAGGATGCGGCTCGATTCCCTTCGACCCGTCGATCTCGGTCGATCCGAACACGGCCCAGGCCGATTCGCCGGCCGGGGCGACGGTCACCGTCGAGCTGCCGGAGGTAAAAGGAGGTGGGAATCGAGGGTCCTCGCAGGTGAGGAACGCCACGGTCACGCTGCCCGCCGGCATGGGTCTCAACCCCTCTGCCGCCAACGGGCTCAAGGCCTGCACCGACGAGCAGTTCGGCAAGGGCACCAGGAACCCGATTGCGTGTCCGGAGGCATCGCGCATCGGCACGGTCGAGGTCGATACCCCGCCGCTTCCCAACGGCTCGCTCAGCGGCCCCGTCTACGTCGGCCGCCAGCTCAGCCGCGATCCCGCCTCGGGCGATCTGTACCGGATCTTTGTCGCCGCCGAGTCGAGTCGCTACGACATCTCGGCTCGCCTGCTGGGTAGGGCCAGCGTCGATCCGCAGACGGGGCAGGTGACGACGATCTTCGACGACGGGGCGCTCGGCAACGTCCCCCTGCCCGGCTTGCCCCAGGTGCCGTTCAAGTCGTTCCGGATCAAGCTCGACGGTGGGCCGACCGCGGCCTTGACCAGCCCGCCCACCTGCGGGCCGAACGCGACCGGCACGGAGATGACGCCGTGGTCGAGCGCACAGGGGTCGGTCCCCGTTGGCGCTGACGGGGGGCCATCCGGTGCCCCGTCGGCGCTGGCGTCGAGCGAGTTCACCCTGACCGCCGCCCCCGGTGGCGCCGCCTGCGCGAAAACCCTGGCCGAGCGTCCC
>JBAREU010000373.1:0-9445 GCA_049796515.1 Solirubrobacterales bacterium | reverse complement strand
GGTTGCCCGGCACTCCCGCCTAGAGCTCGACTTCGGCCTCAGCGTTACGAATCGTCTCGTTCTCGCCCTGCGCCGCAACGACCTCGATAGTCGCGGTGCCGTCCTCGACCGACTTGACCGCGCCGGTGACGGCGATCTCGGTCTCCGGCGCGCCCATGCCACGGAACTCGACCGAGAGGCGCTTCAACGAGCGCGGATCGCCGCCCGCGGCCTCGGTCGCAGCCCGGGCAGTGAGGCCCATCATGTAGAGGCCATGCAGGATCGTATTCGGCAGGCCGACCGCCTTGGCGAACTCAGGATCGATGTGGATCGGGTTGAAGTCTCCTGAGGCGCCGGCGTAGCGGTGCGGCGTGTACTTGTCGGGCGTCACCTTGAGCTCGGCGATCTGGTCCCCCGGGTTCAGCGCGGCCATCTCATACCCCCCTGACGATGTTGGTCCAGGTGCCGCGGACGACCTCCTGACCGTCCTGGTTGACCGAGACGGTCTCGAAGACGTAGAAGCCGTTGTTCGGCTTGCCCTCCTTGCCTTCTTTTTCGAAGATTTTCAGGCATTTGGCGGTGGTCGTGATCTCGTCGCCCGAGCAGGCCGGCTCGCCCCACTCGAACTGCTGGCCGCCATGCACCATCGTGGCGAAGTTCATCCCCACCTCGGGGTCGAACATCGCCGGTCCCAGCGCTGGAGCGCTGTAGACGACACAGAACATCGGCGGTGCCACCACGTCGCGATAGCCGGCCGCCTTGGCCGCCTCGCGGTCGAAGTGGACGGGGTTGTCGAGCCCCACCACGCGCGCGTACTCGCCGATCTTCTCCTTGCCCACCTCGTAGGTCGTGGCGGGCCATTCCTTGTCTATTGCCTCGGTCTTGATAGCCATGGGCGGGGACCCTACCTACTCGCCGATCTCAAGGACCGCGAGGAAGGCCTCCTGTGGCACCTCGACCCGCCCTACCTGCTTCATCCGTTTCTTGCCCGCTTTCTGCTTCTTCAGCAGCTTCTGCTTGCGGGTGACATCGCCGCCATAGAGCTTTGCGGTGACGTCCTTGCGCAGCGCCTTGACCGTCTCGCGGGCGAGGATGTTGGAGCCGATCGCGGCCTGCACCGGAACGTCGAAGAGCTGGCGCGGGATCGTCTTGCGCAGCCGCTCGACCAGCTTCTTGCCCTGCTCGTAGGCGGCGTCACGGTGGACGATGATCGAGAGCGCGTCGACCTTGTCGCCGGCGAGCAGGATGTCGACCTTGACCAGGTCGGAGGCGCGGTTGCCGATCGGCTCGTAGTCGAGCGAGGCGTAGCCCTTGGTCGAGGACTTGAGGTAGTCGAAGAAGTCGAGGACGATCTCGGCCAGCGGCAGGTCGTAGCGGATCTGCACCCGCTGCGGGCTCAGGTAGTGCATGTCGACATGCGTGCCGCGACGGCCCTGGCAGAGATCCATCACCGCCCCCACATGCTCGGTCGGGCAGATGATCGTCGCCCGGATGTAGGGCTCTTCGATCGACTCGATCGTGCCGGGGTCGGGCAGGTGATTTGGACTGTGCACCTCGACCGTCTCGCCATTGGTCAGGTGGACCTCGTAGCGCACGTTCGGCGTCGTCGCCAGCAGCTCCAGGCCGTACTCGCGCTCGAGCCGCTCACGCACGATCTCCATGTGGAGTAGGCCGAGGAAGCCCGCGCGGAAGCCGAAGCCGAGGGCCTCTGAGGTCTCGGGCTCATAGGAGAGCGCGGCGTCGTTGAGGGCGAGCTTCTCGAGCGCGTCGCGCAAGTCTTCGTAACGGTCAGTGTCGATCGGGAAGAGGCCGCAGAAGACCATCGGCCGCACCTCGCGGTAGCCCTCGAGCGGCTCGGTCGCGGGGCAGCCCTGCGCCGTCAGCGTGTCGCCGACGCGCAGCTTGGCGACGTCCTTGATGCCGGTGATCAGGTAGCCGACGTCGCCGGCCTCCATCCCGTCCACCGCGGTCATCGCCGGGCGGAAGAAGCCGATGTCGTCGATGTCGGCTTCGGTGCCGTTCTGCATCGCGACGATCCGCTCGTGCTTGCGGAAGGCGCCGTCGACCATGCGCACGTAAGCGACGACGCCGCGGTACTGGTCGAACTCCGAGTCGAAGATCAGGGCACGGGTGGGCGCCTCGGGCTCACCGCTCGGGGGCGGCACCCGGTTGACGATCGCCTCCAGCACCTCGATCACTCCCTCGCCGGTCTTCGCCGAGATCCGCAGCGCGTCGCCAGGGTCGGTGCCAAGCAGGTCAGCGATCTCTTCCGCGACCCGCTCCGGTTCGGCCCCCGGCAGGTCGACCTTATTGATCACCGGGATCAGCTCCAGGCCGTTCTCAACCGCCAAGTAGGTGTTGGCGACGGTCTGCGCCTCGACCCCCTGCGCCGCGTCGACGACAAGCAGGGCGCCCTCACAGGCGGCGAGGCTGCGCGAGACCTCGTAGGAGAAGTCGACGTGACCGGGCGTGTCGATCAGGTGCAGGTGGTAGGTGTGCCCGTCGGCGGCCTTGTACTCGACCCGTACTGCCTGCGCCTTGATCGTGATCCCCCGCTCGCGCTCGAGGTCCATCGAGTCGAGCACCTGGGCGCGCATTTTCTTCGGATCGACGGCATCGGTGATCTCGAGGATGCGGTCGGCGAGCGTCGACTTACCGTGGTCTATGTGGGCGATGATGCTGAAGTTGCGGATCTGGTCCATCGGCCTGCGGAAGTATGGCGAGGGCCTGCCGAGGGGGGAGCGGGGATGCCTCGCCGGGCGCCTAAATCCGCCTTCGGCGGATTAACTTGGTGCCCCTTCGGGGCAACAGAATCACTCCGCGGTGCCGAGGGGAGGCGCCGTCGAGGCATCCCCGCTCCCCCTTCCTTCGAGCGCTCACCCCACTATGGGCAGGCAGATGGATCCAGGGGCTCCCCTAGCTCAAAGACGACCGTTGGCGGCGTGCGGAGGATGGGCGTTGCTCCATGGTCTTCGGTCCAACGGGTGGTGGCTGGGTAGGGCGACTTGCCTGGTTCGATTCGGTCTCGGGAGGTGACTACGTAGTCGTAGTTGCCGGCGCTTAGGAGGTGGCGCCATTGTTGGCAGGTGGTGGGGGCGGTGAAGCCGCCGTGGGGTTGCTCTTCGCCGATGTACTGGACATGGTTGGAGAGGTCGGTGCCGTAGAGGGGGTACTGGCGGGTACTGGTGGTGGCTATGCGGGCGTCGGAGATCGGGGTGGCCCATTTGAAGGCGGCGTTGAGGCCCGGGGTGGCAAAGGTTGGGTTCGCGTAGCGGTTCTCCAGGTAGTGGCGCTGGACGGGGTAGCCGATCGCGATCGCCAGCAGGACTATGAGCACGGCTAGGCCGGCATGGGGCATCCCCCGCCCCGACAAGTGCCGCCCTAATGAGGGCGGCACTTTGAGTATCCGCCGGTTCGGGGGATGCCCCATGCCGACTTCACGGAGCCGAGCAGAGAGCGCGATGGGAACCAGCGCCAAGCCGAGTACAAGAGCTGGGGCGAGATAACGAAGGCCGGACTCGAAGCCGCGCGGCATTCCCTCGGGACCAGAGGCGGAGGTCGGCGCGATCAGCCAGGCGAGAACGGCGGCAAGGCCGGTGAGGCCGACGACGACGAGCGCTCGGTCACCGTCGCGATTGCGGGCAAGCACGCTGAGCAGCAAGCCGGACAGGGCAAGTACGAGCAGGAGTGGCCAGAGAACTGTGAGTCCCTCGCGAAGCCCCGGCAAAAACCAGTCCGACCAGACGGCACCGTCGGTCAGGTAGCCGAGCACGCTGTGGCCTTCACGCCCACCGAGCGCCTGATCGGGCGCGGGCAGCGAGAGCGGCCCCAGGCTGTCGAACCAGGGCAGTGGATTGCCGCTGTGCACCAGATTGCGCAGGTACCAGTAGCCGCCTCCAGCAAGCGCCGCTCCCCCGGTCAGTGCAAGAGCCCGCCATCGCCTACCCGTTGGGGAAATGACCGCAAGCCCGAGGACGAGAACAGCAGCAGGTAGGAGGAAGTTGAGCTTGGTACCTGCCGCCAACCCGGCTGCCAAGCCGGCGACGAGCAGGGCGCCAGTGGAGATGCTGCGCTCACCATCGGGACGAACGACCCAGGCGTTCAAGGCAACCGCAACAGCAGCAAGTAGGAAGAAGATCCCGACGATGTCATTGCGCGCCTCACCAGCTTGGTCCGACAGCACTGGGAGGCTCAGTGCTACGGCTCCCAGCGCTAGCGACCACGGGGCGACCCGGTACGGCCGCCCAATGCACCAGCAAGCGACCAGGCAGCCGACGAACCAGCCGAAGTTCAACAGCGGCGACAGCACATCTCGCCCGAACGCCAGCATTCCGACCGCGTGGAAGATTTCCGCATTGGCTGGGTAGAACCAAGCGAGGAACTGCGGCGCGATGTAGTGCAACCCCCACGTATCCCCACCCTGGAAGAACCCGGCCGCGAACGGTCCGTGGTACCAGGTGGAATCGAACCCGGTCATCCCCGTCGACAGCTTCGGCTTCACGTCGAGGCCGAACTTGATGACGGCAATCGCAGCGACGATCAGCGCGATCAACGTTGCGACTCCAATGCCACGCTCGGTTTCGAGCTTTGCGTTGCGAGAGGGACACCCACGCCCTCCCCCCACTCCCAACCGAAGCCCCACCCCGACAACCGCCACGCCAACGAGATACGGCACGGGCTCGAACAACCCGAAAGCACCGAGCAGCTCGGCCACCCAGACCAGAATCGCAAGAGCCAGTACAGCCGTGGCGAGATGCCCGGGCGCCCCCGAGAATGAGGGCAACAGGCGAAATCGCAGTGCCACACCGGCCAGCCCGGCAAAACCGACGAGCAACGCGATCTCCACAACACCCAGCAGATAGCGCGGCACGTCGAGCATCGCGCTAACGACGACGCACTAGCCGCATTACCTGGTCGAGCTCAGCCACTCGCAACAGCTTGGCCACACCGACGTACACGAGACCGCCGATGGCCAGTGCCGATCCCAGCGAGACGATCTGGCCGAGCAGGCCGCGGCCGAGGGCGTCGTCGAGGATCTCCCAGATGCCGTAGCTGACCGCGGCGAGGGCCGCGGCGGCAAGGGAGATGCGGATGCCCGCATCGAGCAGGCGGCCGAGCTCGAGGCCGCCGAGCATCCGGCGCAGGATCACGGCCTGGGCGACGACCGTCGCCGTGGTCGCGATCGCCGTCGCCGCGACGATGCCACCGACACCGAGGTGGTAGAGGGCAAGCGCGCCCAGCGCGGTGATGGCGAGGTTGCCGGCGGCGATCCCGGTCGGTATCCATGGTCGCTGGAGGCTGAAGAAGGTCCGCGTAAGCAACAGGAAGAGGCCGTTGGTCGGCAGCGAGAAGGCGAACCAGAAGAGCGCCGTGGCGACCAGGGTCGTCTGCTCTGGGGTGAACTCGCCGCGCTGGTAGACGAGACGGATCATCGGTTCGGAGAGGACCAGCACGGCCGCGGTGGCGGGCAGCAGGACGAAGAGAATCTGGCGCATCCCGTTGGCCATCGTCGCCCGCAGGTTGTCGTGCTCGCCCCGGGTGGCGAAGCGGGCCAGGGTCGGGAAGAGCACGGTCGCGATCGCCACCGAGAAGATCCCCTGCGGCAGCTGGTAGATGCGAAAGGCCTTGTCGATCGCCGCCGGGGCCTGATCGCTGACGAGGCTGCCGAAGAGGCTGTTGATCAGCAGGTTGAAGTTGATCAGGCCGAGGCTGATCGTCACTGGCAGCATCAGCAGGAGGACGCGGCGCACGTCGCGGTTGCGCCACTCGAAGCTCCAGGCAAACTTGAACGGCGTGTTGCGCAGATCGAAGACGACGATCGCGAGCTGCACCGCCGTGCCGGCGAGAACCCCGATCGCGTAGGCGTAGATCCGGTCCTGGCCCTCGAGCGATGGCACGACCGCGACCAGGCAGGCAATGATCGTCAGGTTCCAGAACAGCGGCGCGATCGCGAAGGCGCCAAAGCGGTCATAGCTGTTGAGGATGCCGACGACGACACCGCTCATGCCGAGCAGGATCAGAATCGGGAAGAGCACCTGCGAGAGGGTGACCGTGAGGTCGAGGATCTCGCCCTCGAAGCCGGGGGCGATGAGGGGCATCACGACGGGCGCCAACAGCACGAAGAGGGCCGTGATCGCGCCCAGTACCACGGTGACCAGCAGGAGGAGGGTCGAGGCCAGCCGGAACGCCTCGCGATAGTTCTTCTTCTCCAGCTGCTCGGTGAAGATCGGGACGAAGGCTGGTTGCAGCGCCGCATCGGCAAAGAGAGCACGAACCAGGTTGGGAACCTGGAAGGCAATCGTGAAGGCGGACATCGGACCGCTGACGCCGTAATAGCCGGCGGCGACGATCTCGCGGCCCAGTCCGGCCACCCGCGAAGCGGCGGTTGCGGCGGAGAAGAACGCGGTCGAGCGCGCGATCCGCCCGGGGCGGCGCTCTGACGGACTCTGAGCCTCGGTATAGTCCGGCGCCGCGCTCATGGCGAACATAGCCTCACAGAAGAAGCGGATCCTACGCAGCGATCGCGAGCGAACCGAGAACCGGCTCCTGACCAGCACGGTCAAGACCTATTTTCGGCGGCTCGAAAGCGCCGTCGAGGGCGGCGACGCCGCCGCGATCGAGGCCGAGCAGCGCGCCCTCGTCTCCCGGATCGACAAGGCTGTGCAGAAGGGCGCGCTGCACAAGAACACCGCGGCGCGCAAGAAGGCCCGCGCCGCAAGGCTCGCTGCCAGCGCTGCGACGTAGTCAGGCCGGAACGCCGGCCGCAGCGCGAAGGGCGAGGGTGAGCGCCAACTCGTCGCCGTAGTCCGCTCCGCCTCTGCACCAAACCTCGAGGTCGGCGAGGGCGATCGTCGCCTGCTGCAACTCGGCCGTCTCGACGTCCTGCAGCCTGTGGACCAGTTGCTTCGCCGCGTAGGGGTGCATGCCGAGGCTCGACTCGACCTGCTTGGGCGCCGTGCCCTCTTCCAGCATCGCCGCCGCAGCGCAGGCCTTGCGCAAGCGCGACGACAGACCGTAGATCAGCCCGGTGACGTTCTCCCCCTGCGAGATCAGACGCTCCGAGATCCGCAGTGCACCCCCCGCATCCCGCTCCAGAAGGGCGTCGGAGAGCGCCCAAACCGCTGCCTCGGAGGTGTCGGCAATCATCGCGTCGAGGTCGGCGGCTCCCACCTCTCCCCCCTCCCCCGCCCACAGAGCGAGGCGCTCCAACTCGTTTTGCAGGCGCTGCGGGTTAGCTCCCATCCGGTCGACCAGCATGCGCGCCGCGGCCGGGTCGAGGCTGAAGCCAAGCCGCTTCGCCTCGCCGACCAAGACCCGCGGCATCTCCCTCGGCTTGGGCGCCTCGAACTCGTGGACCTCACCCTGCGCCGCCTTGACCGCGCGGGTCAGCTTCGCCGGGGCTTTGTCCCGGGCGATCAGAACCACGCTGAGGTCGGGCGGTAATTCGCCCAGCGCCGCCGCCACCTCCTCCAGCTGCCGGTCGCGCCAACGCTCGACCCCGTCCGCCAGCAGGTAACGGCGCGACTCGGTCAGCGACATCGCCGGGATCGCAGCCAGCAGTGCCTCGTGGTCGGGCGCGCCACGGCCCTCGCCGGGCTCGAAGATCTGCAGTGAAGCGGTGCCCCCGTCGCGCTCGGCTCGTGCTCGCAATCGCGCCCTGGTGGCATCGATCTTCGCCCCGTCGGTGCCGGCGATCAGATAGAGGGGGCGCATCTCCTCGGCCATCGGCCGAGTCTAGTTGGAGGCGCAGCGCCCCTTACCAGCGGTCGTGGTCACCCCAGTGATTGTCGTGATGGTCCCAGTCATCATCGTCGTCCCAGTCATGGTCGTCATCCCAATCCTCGTCATCGTCCCAGTCGTGGTTGTCCCAATCGTCGTCGTGGCCGTAGGCGTTGCCGTTTCCGTTGCCCTGATTCCCGGGGGGATCGTCGTCGGCTTCGAGTGGCGCTTCGGACGTCGTGGCGGCTGGGGCCGTCGGCACGGTGACGTTCGTCGCGGCCGGTGAGGAGACCGGCTCGTCCGCAGGCGGAGCGGCGGGAGTCGCGGGTGCCTGCTGGGGCTTGTGGGGGGCGTTTGAAGGTCCATTGTCGGTAGGAGAGCCGGATCGACGGTCGCCCTGCGGCGGCGCCGGGACCGACGGCGAGACCACGAGCTCAGCCGACGCGGCGGAATCGGGGGCAGCGACGGGGGTCGGGCCTCCGGCACGTTGTCGGGAGCCGCCGCCATTGCCAGGCCCCCGCCTGGCACTGGAGCCGGCCACCTCGCCGCGATCGCTTCCCGTGCCTAGCCCAGCCGCGATGGTTGCCTCGCCGACCCCTTGATGTTGTGGCGAGATCGACGGGATCCCGCTGCCGGCAATCAGCGGCCAGCTCTGGTTGAGAGCGAGGGCGACGATCGCCAGGCCAACCGCTGCGGTCAGGCCGAGCAGCGCCAGCGATGTGCTGCGAGCTCGCTCGAGGAGCCCGTCTCCGAGAAGACTCGTCCTCACTCTCGACCACAGCCGCTGCTGTCCACGCTTGTAGAGCACCGGTACGTCCATCGGTCTCGCTTGCGGGGCGCAACAGGGTCAGGACGACATAACCCAAATATCGATTCGTAGATTCGTCCAGCCTGGGGAGCTCGGTCCGTAAGGCTCAATCTCCGCTGCTCACCTGGATCGAGCCGCGATCGACGTCGAACACGACGGTGCCGTGGCGGTCGGTGCGCAGTGTGCGCACGCCGTGGGCGGCGAGAGTCGCCAGCGTGGCGGGAGTCGGATGACCGTAGGGATTGCTGGCTCCGACCGAGATCACCGCCAAATGGGGCCGGGTACGGTCAAGCAGCCCACCGAGATTGGCGTCGTCGCTGCCGTGATGGGCGATCTTGAGCACGTCGATCGGCCCGGGATCGAGCGGCGTCGCCTCCGCCTCCGCATCGGCGGCGAGCAGCATCGAGAAGTGGCGCCAGCGGGCGAGCAGGACAAGTGCCAGTCGATTTGGGTCTTCGCCGTGGGGCGGTTCGGCGAGCAGCTCGACAGGTGGCCAGAGAACCTCGAGCCGCAACCGGCCGGAGCGAACCTCGCTCCCCCTCGCGAGCCGCTGGACAGGAACTCTCGTGGTGCGGAGCCGGGCGAACGTCAGCCGATCCAACGCCCCGTAGAGGAGCCGTCCGACCGGCATCTCGCCGAGCAGTTCCTGGACCCCGCCGGCGTGATCGGACTGGTCGTGGGTGACGACCGCCGCGCCGAGCCGCTCGACCCCCGCATCGCGCAACTTTGCGGCAAGCCCCTCACCCGGCGGTCCCCCATCCACCAACAGGGCGGGCGCACCGCGGGGCTGCAGGAGGATCGCGTCGCCCTGGCCGACGTCGAGAACCGAGACCCGCAGACCCGCAGACGGGCCAAGCGCAGCGCCCCCAGCCGGAGCAAAAAGGCCCGGCCCGAGCCAGAGCGCAACCAGGCAAGCCCCCAGCGCCAGCACCACACCCC
>JBAREU010000372.1:0-1672 GCA_049796515.1 Solirubrobacterales bacterium | reverse complement strand
AGGTCGGCGAGCGCAAGCGGGGGCGCCGCCGGCCGATCACCGAGGACGAGTGATTGGCAGACTGGAGCAGATGGCGAAGCGCAGGCAGCGGCGGCCACGGCAGAAGGCGCCAACGGTCAATTACAGCGATCCCGAGGGCAACGTGTTGACGCTGCGGCAGTCGCTCAGCTCCGGCACGATCGCGAAGCTCGCCGAGGGGCCGGCGACGGCCGCGACGACGCAGGACGACGCCTGGCACCGCCGCTCCGAGCTGCTCTTCGAGCGCCTCGCGGTCGGCTGGGAGATCGCCGGCCTACCTCTGGCCGACCAGAAGATGCTGCTTGGCCGCTACCGGATGGCCGACGCCGCGACCCAGGAGTGGGTGCGCCGCACGATCGCCGAGCACGTCGAGCGGTTCATCCCGGAGCTGGGCGGTTGACCCAACCGTCTGCGGGGTAGAGTCGAACCGAGGCAGGGCCAGCGAGGAAAGGAGCCCACGATGCTTGCCGACGCCAACGCCTACAGCGGTTTCGCGGTCGACGACCTGGATGCCGCGAAGCAGTTCTACGGTGAGATCCTCGGCCTGAAGCTCTCGGTTCTCGACGAGGAGAACGGCCTCCTCTCGCTGCACCTGGCCGGCGACCGCGACACCCTCGTCTACTTCAAACCCGACTTCGAGCCGGCCACCTATACGGTCCTCAACTTCGAGGTCGACGACGTCGACACCGCAGTCGACGAGCTCTCATCGCGAGGCGTCAGCTTCGAGCGCTACGCCGGCTTCGAACAGGATGAGAAGGCCATAGCCCGCGGCCCAGGCCCCCAGATCGCCTGGTTCAAGGACCCCGCCGGCAACATCCTCTCGGTCATGAAGCAGCCCTGACACTTGCCTACTGGAAGGACTCGAGGAATGCAATTGCATCGGCAGGTGATGCGAAGTCTGCGGTAACCCGATCTCCATTGTCGTAGCGGATGATCACCTCGAACCGCACCAAAGGCCCGGCGGAGCGACTTGGGTCATGCGTCTTGATGAGCGATATCGCCTCGCCCACCGTGATGCACTCGGCGGCCGACCCATGCAGGGGAAGGATCGATATGCGCTCTATGCGTCGGAGAATCGTCTGGGACAGATCGTCCATGAATGCGTCGAGTTGCTCCCCGATCTTCTGACGAAGCGCATCTCCCAACTCATCGCATTCTGCATCCGAAAGCTTGTGCCATCGATCGATTTGCTCCTGAAGGAAATTGTCGCTGGATGACTCCTCGTAATAGATCTCAATATCCCATTCTTGAAAGACATCGATCATCGTCTCGTACGGAATATGGAGAATCGAAAATCCGTTAGAGCGCAGCTGGTCTAGGGAGCCTTGCGTCCAAACTCCGGCCAACACGACGCCCGCGAAAGGCTTAACTTGGGCCCAGCTCGTCAGTAGCGGCAAAACCGCGCCCTGGATCTCCTGAGCCTTGTTGCGGCTGTGCTTGGTGTAGCGACGCCATGCCGTCTCAATAAATGCGACTGGGATGCCAAGATGGTGATCCGTTCCACCGCGCTCAAGAACATAATCAAGGTTGGTCTTCCCCCGGTTTCGACGACACCTGACCGCTTGGGTCGAAAGACTCAGGCAAGGAGGAGTCGATGCCACCCATCAAGCCCCCATACCCGCCGGAGTTCCGGCGTGAAGCAGTCCAGCTGGCC
>JBAREU010000371.1:0-4024 GCA_049796515.1 Solirubrobacterales bacterium | reverse complement strand
CCCTTACCCAGCAGGATGAGGGAGCTGAGGCCGACGAGGGCGCGCAGAACCTGATGGAGGAACGCGAGGCAGCACGTGCCGAGAAGGACTTCGAGCGCGCCGACAGGATTCGTGACGAGCTTGCGGCGCTCGGCTGGGAAGTCAGGGACTCGGTTACCGGCCCCAGCCTCGTTCCCAAGGTCTAGATGGCAAACCAACTGATCTACGGGAAGCAGCCCGTTGCGGAGGCCGGGCGGGGGAGGCGGTCGGTGAGGCGGATTTGGCGGGCGCCGGAGACCTCAGCTGAGGAGCTGGAGCGGCTCTGTGGCTCGCCCGACCACCAGGGGGTCGTCGCCGAGGTCGATCCGTATCCCTACGCGGACCCCGCCGCCTTGCTGCGACGGGAAGGGGCGTTGCTGGTGGCACTCGATCAGGTCCAGGACCCGCGCAACCTTGGCGCGGTCTGCCGCTCGGCTGAGTTCGCCGGAGCGGCTGGGGTCGTGATTCCGGAGCGTCGCTCGGCTGAGGTGACCGCTGTCACCTGCAAGGCGTCGGCGGGCGCGGTCGAGCACCTCCAGATCGCCCGCGTCCGCAATCTCGCCGACTGGCTCGCCGACGCGAAGGAGGCCGGCTTCTGGATCTGGGGTGCCGACGCCGCTGCGAGCGACGCCCCTTGGGCCGTCGACCTCAGCGGACCGACGGTCCTCGTCCTCGGCGGCGAGGGCAAGGGAATCCGCCCTCGCGTCGCCTCAGCCTGTGACGGCCTGATCGCACTACCGCGAGCAGGCAGGGTCGAGTCGCTAAACGTCTCCGCAGCCGCAGCTTCCCTGCTCTTCGAGGCCGCACGCCAGCGCTCGATCCC
This sequence comes from Solirubrobacterales bacterium, assembly GCA_049796515.1. Lineage (GTDB taxonomy): Bacteria > Actinomycetota > Thermoleophilia > Solirubrobacterales > 70-9 > VRUE01. The sequence continues at coordinate 3,183 of JBAREU010000371.1, read as the reverse complement.
GTAGCAGCGTCACGCCGAAAAGGGCGGGCGTCCCCCGGAGGAAACATTGGAGCCCTTCCCGACAAGGACCTATAAGGCGACTCCTATGCGGGTTTCCGCAGGGGGACGCCCGCCCTTTTCGGCCTACCACCTGCAACGGCGATTGCAAAAAGTCGCAATTTGGGGTTGACAGAACTCCGCCGGTCAGTAAAGCTACCGCGCCAACAAGGGTGAAGCTCAGCTTGAGTCTGAGATAGATCCCGTCAATAGGGGCGCCACCAGGGGAGGTATCGGCGCCACGACCCTTCATCTCAAAGGAGAAGGATCAGTGGCTCTTTCCTCGCCAACCCAGGAATTGCGACTCCCCAGTGGGCATTTCAACGGCTCTACCAGGCCAAATTCTAACCCTCAACCTGAGCTTGATGACCATTATCTGGTCGCCCTCGCGAAGGAGGGAAGGACCGACGCCTACGACACGATCGTGCGCCGCTACCGCGGCTTCGTCCGGCTCAAGGCCTCGTCCTACTTCCTGCTCGGAGGAGAGAGCGACGACCTGATCCAGGAAGGCCTGCTCGGCCTCTACAAGGCGATTCGCGATTACCGCAGCGATCGCGAGTCGAGCTTCCGCAGCTTTGCCGAGCTCTGCATCACCCGCCAGATCATCACCGCGGTGAAGACGGCGACCCGCAACAAGCACACGCCCCTCAACCAGTACGTCTCCTTCAGTCAGACGCCAGCCGCGGCAGGCGACTCCGACACGACCCTCGACGAGATCCTGCCCGGTCCCAGCGTCGCCGACCCGGTAAACCAGGTGATCGCTACGGAAGAGCTGGAGAGCCTGGTCGCCTGCCTCGCCGGCACCTCAGGCGTCCTCTCCGACCTCGAGAGCCGCGTCCTCTCGCTCTACCTCGACGGCCACTCCTACGAGGCGACCGCCGAGCGCCTCGAGTGCGACACCAAGACGGTCGACAACGCACTCCAGCGCGTCAAGCGCAAGGTGGCCGCGCATCTCGACTCGAGAGAGGTCCCAGCGTAGGAGCCCATCCCGGTAGGGGTTCCGCTTAACTTTTTTTGAAGACAGCGGTCTGCTGTCCGCCGATGCAGCCGCAAAAAAAGTACAAGACGCTCCACCCCTACCGGGATGGGCTCAGGGCTTCGATCTCAATAGCGAGATCGAGCGCGTCAAGGAACGAAGCTGGGTCGAAGGCCTGTGCCGGCGCCAGCGCGCCGCTGCGGTCATAGGCCGGGTCAGCGCAGAGCAGCGCACCCTGCGCGACGCTGACCGCGGTCAGGCCATAGACATCGCTGCCGCGGACCGTGCCACGGCGCATTCCCGACTTGCCCCGGGCCTCGCAGCTGATCGTGAACCGCGATGCCTTGCGACCCTCCTCGCTCGGCGCGGCCGGCAACCGCCTGATCAGCGCACCCATTACCCGCCGCAGGGGGGTTCGCATCGCCAGCCCGAGGAGTGGGGAGCCGGCGGCCGCCAGGGGCATGAGTCGCGGCGGCACGACCATCCCGTTGAGCAGCGTGCGCACCCGGGCGGTCTCGACGTGTCGCGGCACCGTGATCTGCTCGCCGGCCGGGTAGCGCAGCATGCGTTGCTCGCCGATTGGATCGGGGAAGTGCCAGCGGCCGCCATCGGCGCTGCGCGGCGCCGGCCGCCACTCTCCATCGGACCAGACCACGTCCCCGCCCCGCATGATCTCCAGCCCTGAGAGCGCGGTCCCGTGCGTGGGCGCAAACCCGCTCACGCAATACGCGATGACGATCTCCTCGAGCGGCCCCATCCCATCGGCGGTGAGCGCCGCGATCAGATCGCCGGGCGCGTAATCGAACCCCATCCCCGAGACGAGCGCAGCCCCCTTCTCGGCCGCCCGATCCCCGTAGCGATCGAAGACCGTGCGCATGAACGGTTGCTCGCCAGTCGTGTCGAGGTAGTGCGTCCCAGTCTCGGCCGCGGCGGCAACCACCGGCTCGCCGTGCAGGGTGAAGGGCCCAGCGCAGGCCGCGACGGCGGAGCAAGGCTCGAGCATCTCCCGCAGCCCAACTGGATCGTCGAGCGACACCGCCTCGAAGGGCACGCCGCCGAGCTCCTCCGAAAGCGCTGCGAGCTTTCCCCGATTCCGTCCGGCAATCAAGAAATCGGCGCCGAGCCGCTTTAGCTCACGAGCGATCAGCCCTCCGGTAAATCCCGTAGCCCCGTAGACACCTATAAGACCAAGTCCAGCCGAATTACCTTGTGAAGTTACGTCCGAAATCATCCCGAAACGATAGTTCATGGAGGGAACTCACTGAACGCTCGCTTGGCCGACTCGGTCATTGATAAGTCTATTAAACGAGCAAGTACCAATATATGAACAGATTTCCGTCTGGTACTTGTTAGATGCTTTCAACGTGTTACTTCGGGAAGTTGGTCTGGGTAGGGCAGTGCGCTCCACCGTGATCCTGGGAGCAGGCGCCTCACGTGGCGCTAGTTTCGCTGACTCCTCGCGTCAGGTTTTGCCTCCCCTTGATGCCGATTTCTTTCAGCAGGCTCAAAGGCTTGACGAGGCCTCGTATAAAGAAGCCGGGCGTGAGGTAATCGAGTTTGTTCGAGATGAATATGGAACGACTGAATTACCCACGCTCGAGACGCTCTTTACCCAACTCCAAGGATACGAGCAGTTTCTCCAGCAATTCTATTCTCGGCGTGGTCGAAAGCCAGGGGCGTACAAAAAGCAGCTCGACCATCTACTTGACTTGATTCCCCTACTGTTCCGCGCGGCATTCGACAAGCAGCGATGCGAATGGCATGACCGTATTGCGTACGCGTTGCGGAAGGGTGATGCCGTGATCAGTTTTAACTACGACGTACTGATCGACGAGGCGCTGGCACGTCTATCCAAAGGAATATGGAAGGCTGATCGAGGGTACGGCGTTCGACTCACCGAGGGAGTAGAAAAGTGGTCTGCCGAGCCGACGCGTTCCTTCGCCTACAAAGAATTTCTGCGATTGCTTAAGCCCCATGGCTCCCTACACTGGGTCATCCGGTCCGGCGGTAAGGAGCGCAGTCTCCGTCTTCGGGGAGACGCATATTGGTCTTCCCCCGGTTTCGACGACACCTGACCGCTTGGGTCGAAAGACTCAGGCAAGGAGGAGTCGATGCCACCCATCAAGCCCCCATACCCGCCGGAGTTCCGGCGTGAAGCAGTCCAGCTGGCC
>JBAREU010000370.1:0-5097 GCA_049796515.1 Solirubrobacterales bacterium | reverse complement strand
GTAGTTAGCCGCCCATATGGGCGGCTAACTACCGGCACGTCTAGCCGAAGCGGGGTGGGAAGCGGCGGGGTGGCGGCACTTTCCGGCGTGCCGCCATGCGGGAGGCGCCGAAGCCGGCGACCGTCGCAAGGAGGGTGACGGCGAGGGCGACGAGGCGGCGGCCGAGGCGCTCGAAGCGCATCGTCTGCCAGCCTTCCTCGCGGGCGATCTCGGCCAGGGCGGGGTCTGGGTTGACGGCGACCGGATGGCCGACGGCGCGGAGCATCGGCAGGTCCGAGAGCGAGTCGGAGTAGGCGTAGGAAGCGGCGAGGTCGATGCCATGCTCGGCGGCGAACGCCTCCATCGCCTCGACCTTGCCCGGCCCGTAGACGAAGGGACCGTCGAAGCGGCCGGTGAAGGCGCCGTCGCCGTCGACCTCGTAGCTCGTGCCGATACCGCCGTCCATCCCGAGCACCGCGGCCAGCGGCTCGACCACGCCGTTGCCTGCGGCGCTGACGATGAAGGTGGCGCGGCCGGCATCCTGGTGGGCGTAGACCTCGTCGAGCATCTGCGGGTAGACGCGCGGCAGGATCGCCGCCATCACCTCGGGGTTCATCCGCTCGATCGAGCGGGCCGGCACGCCGGCGATCAGCTCGCGCGCCACCCGCAGCACCTCGTTGGTGCGAGCGTCGGTGGTGCCACGCAGGCGGTAGCGAAGGTGCTCGACCGCCCAGCTCGCCAGTTGCCGCCGTCCGACGATCCCATGACGCGTCGCGATGCGGGCGAACTGCATCCCGCTCGACCCCGCCATCAGGGTCTTGTCGAGGTCAAAGAATGCCGCTGCGCGGCTCACGGCTTAGGAGCCGTTGACCTCGATCACGATCGCGTCGCCCTGGCCGCCGCCGGAACAGATAGCGGCGACGCCGAGGCCGCCGCCGCGACGGCCGAGCTCGTGGACGAGCGAGCCGACGATGCGGGCACCGGAGGCGCCGATCGGGTGACCGAGGGCGATCGCGCCGCCGTTGACGTTGACCTTGTCCTCGTCGACGCCAAGCATCCGCATCGAGTTCAGGGCGACCGAAGCGAAGGCCTCGTTGATCTCCCAGAGGTCGACATCCTCGGGGCTTTTGCCGATCTTCTCCAGCGCCTGCTTGGCTGCATTGGCGGGAGTTTTGGCCAGGTAAGGGAAGTCGTCGGCGACGGTGCCGTAGGACAGCACGCGGGCCAGGACTTCGCGCCCTTCCTTGTCGGCCCACTCTTCGGAGGCGACGACGATCGCGCCTGCCCCGTCGTTGACGCCCGGCGCGTTGCCGGCGGTGTGGGTGGCATCCTCGCCGCCGATCGCCCTCAGACCGGCCAAGGTCTCGACCGTGGTCTCGGCACGGATCGCCTCGTCGGCCTCGATCGTGTTTTCGCCCTTGCGCGACTTGACCGTGACGCCGACGATCTCGTCGGCGAGGCGGCCAGCGTCGGTCGCCTCTGCGGCGAGCCGGTGCGAACGCTCGGCGAAGCGGTCCATGTCGGCGCGGGTGATCTCGAGCTCGTTGGAGACCTCGCTCGCCTCGTTGATCATCTGCTTCTCGGTGAAGGGGTTGGTGAGGCCGTCGTGGACCATCGCGTCGATCGTCTCGACGTGGCCCATGCGGTAGCCGAAGCGGGCGCCGGGCAACAGGTGCGGCGCCTGGCTCATCGACTCCATGCCGCCGGTGACGGCGACCTCGGTGTCGCCGGCGCGGATCGCCATGTCGGCAAGGCCGAGCGAGCGCATGCCCGAGGCGCAAACCTTGTTGATCGTCTCCGAAGGCACCTCCTTTGGGATGCCGCCCTTGATCTGCGCCTGGCGCGAGGGGATCTGCCCCTGGCCAGCCTGCAGGACCTGGCCGAAGACGACCTGCTCTACCTGCTCCGGGTCGACCCCCGAGCGCGCCAGGGCGGCTTCGATCGCGTGACCACCGAGGTCGGTGGCGTCGAGTGAGGAGAGGGTTCCGCCCATCTTGCCGAAGGGCGTGCGTGCGGTTCCTAGGATGACGGTGCTGGGCATCTGGCGGCCTTTCTGTCTTGTTTGTGCCGGGTCTCGGCTCGATACAGGGCCGCATGGCCCTGCCGGGAACGATAGCGATTGCGTTGGAGAGGCAACGTGAGCAAGTGCATAGACTCGGCGGCCGTGAAGGTTGCCGTCAGCCAGGCCCAGATCCACGAGATCGTGCCGGACATCCTCATCGCCGGCCTGTTCGAGGGCGAGAAGATGCCCCGCGAGCTGGGCGTGATGTACGGCGCCAACTTCGTCAAGGCCGACTTCGAAAAGCTCTCCCTTCTCCATCCGGACGATCCGGGGCGCGGACTCGTCGTCGGGCTCGGCAAACGGGGGGATTTCACCCCCGAGAGAGCGCGCATCGTCGCTGCGCTGACCGCGAAGGAGGCAGCGAAGCTCGAGGCGCGCTCGCTGGCGTGGATCCTGCCGGAGTCAGAGAGCAGCGAGATCGATGCCCACAACGGGAAGCCGGGATCCCTTGTCGTCGGCGAGAACGCGATCGCCGCGGCAATCGTCACCGGCACGATCCTCGGCGACTACCGCTTCGATCGCTACCTCAGCAGGGACCCCGTGGACCCGCCGCCAGCCCAGATCGAGTCGCTCACGCTGCTCGCGCCGGCCGACGTGGCCGACGCAACCGACGCCGCTCGCATCTGCGCCGAGGCGCAGAACCGCGCCCGCGACCTGCAGAGCCTGCCCTCCAATGTCGCCACCCCCTCCTACCTCGGTCGCCGGGCGCGCGAGATCGCCTCCCACCACGACGGCGTCACCGCTGAGGTGCTCGGTCGAGACGAGATCGTCGCCAAGAAGATGGGTGGGCTCGTCGCGGTCAGCCAGGGAACCGAGGAGGAGCCGAAGCTGATCGTCCTGCGTTACGCCGGTGGCGGGTCCGGCCCCACCCTCGGCCTGGTCGGCAAGGGCGTCACCTTCGACACCGGCGGCATCTCGCTGAAGCCCTCGGCCTCGATGCACGAGATGAAGATGGACATGTCCGGCGGCGCCGCGGTGCTGGAGGCAGTAGGTGCGATAGCCGAGCTGGGCCTGGCGATCGACCTGATCGCGGTCGTCCCCTCGACCGAGAACATGCCCTCGGGCACCGCGATCAAGCCGGGCGACATCATCACCCAGTACAACGGCAAGACGGTCGAGGTCAACAACACCGACGCCGAGGGACGCCTGATCCTCGCCGACGCACTCGCCTACGCGGTCGAGCTGGGGGCAGAGCGAGTCGTCGACCTGGCGACGCTGACCGGCGCCGTGCTGGTCGCGCTCGGCTCGACCTACGCCGCCCTGATCTCCAATGACGACGCGCTCGCTGCGCAGGTCGAACAGGCCGGCGAGACGACCGGCGAGCTGATCTGGCGCCTCCCGCTCCACCAGGAGTACAAGGAGCTGACCAAGGGCACCGTCGCCGACCTGACCAACGCATCCGCGAAGCGCAAGGCGGGCACGATCTACGCCGGCTCCTTCCTCGAGGAGTTCGTCGGAGACACGCCCTGGGCCCACGTCGACATAGCCGGCACCGCCTGGGACGTAGGCCGCCCCTACACCGGGAACGATGCCAGCGGCATGGGCGTGCGGCTGCTGGTCGAGCTGGCGCGCGGTCTCGCTAGCTGACTTGGCTACTCGCCCTCTTCGGCGACTCGCTGCCGATCGGCGATCACGATGTACTCCTCGACCATCAGCTTGTCCTTGGTCCGACCCGCTGCTTTCTTCATCGCGATCAGATGAGCGAGCGAAGCAACTCTGATCGAGTGGCCGAAAATCTCCCGTTCCACGGACGCTGACTTCAGATCCGCATACGAAGACATGCCCGCGGCATCCGCAAGCACATCGAAGTCGCCGTACGGCGTTTCGAACGTAAAGTTGGCGCCGTTTTCGATCGTCCTCGCATCGAGCTGAAATGGAAGGTCTGGAGGAGCGCCACGCAGCCGCACACCAATCTCTTCGAGAGCGGAGACAAGCCGAGCGACGTTGTCACGGTCACGGGCATAGACGACATCGAGGTCGTAGCTCGGATAGGTGGATCCATGGGAGATCCCCGCCTGACCCCCGATAAGGACGAAGTCGACTCCGTGTGCGATCAACGGTCCGAGCAGCTCTCGGAATTCTGGAGCCTTCGGTGGTAGTGCCTGCGTGCCGGTCATGCCACCGGCCTCCGAACATTCGGGCTGTTGCGGATCACCAGATTGGCAAACGCCATTCCGTAGTCGAGCCGTTCGGTCGGTGAGCGTCGGAGTTGTTGGTCGATGAGCGTGGCATCTATCCCGGAGTCGCGGCGTGACGTTCCGAGCGCCAAGTCCTCTCCAAGCAGATAAAGCAGTTCGCGCAGGGTCTCGATCGAGGGTGAGACTCGATCACGCTCGATCCGGGAGATCGCCGACTGAGTCGTGCTGGCACGCATCGCCAATTCCTTCTGGCTCACGCGATGTCGCTTGCGCGCCGTCTTCAGCAATTCTCCAGGCGTTTTCACGCCTGAAATATAGCAGATATGTACTTATAGCTGATCAGCTATGACAGCCTCAGGATCATGCAGGTGGCCACGCCGTGGGCGAGCAGCTTGCCCGTGTCGGCGGCGGTGAGGTTGGCCTCGGCGGTTGCCTGGCGGCGGCCTCGGTAGAGGACGTTCGCCTCACAGAGGACGCGGCCGGTGTCGCGGGTGATCGGGCGGACGTACTTCGCCTCGAGCCCGAGCGAGGTGTAGCCGACGCCGGCCGGCAGCGTGGTGTGAACGGCGCAGCCGAGCGCCGAGTCGAGCAGGGTCGCGGCGTAGCCGCCGTGGACGACGCCGATCGGGTTGTAGTGCTCCTCGCCCGGTTCGCCCGAGAAGACCGCGCGGCCCTCCCCCACCTCGATCGGGCCCATCCGCAGCGTCACCGCGATTGGCGGGGGCGGCAGCTTGCCGGCGACTATCGCTTCCATGTACTCGATCCCGGCCATCGTCGCCCCGGCCGCCGCGGTCGGCAGCGGGTCCTGCCAGACCAGGGTGCGGCTGCGGCTCGTCTCGGGGCTGAGCTCGGCGTAGGCCTTGGCGACGTCGCTCGCGTCGGCGTCCTCGTTCAGCCTCAGGTCGGCCGGCTCCGTGC
>JBAREU010000369.1:0-12049 GCA_049796515.1 Solirubrobacterales bacterium | reverse complement strand
GGCCAGCTGGACTGCTTCACGCCGGAACTCCGGCGGGTATGGGGGCTTGATGGGTGGCATCGACTCCTCCTTGCCTGAGTCTTTCGACCCAAGCGGTCAGGTGTCGTCGAAACCGGGGGAAGACCAGACCTTGACCGCCCCCCGAGTTCACAAGGCCATCGAGCGGGACAAGCTCGAGTCGGGCTTTACTTTCCTCCGTACGGGACGAGAGCTAGACCGGGAGGCCATTTTGGGCCTTGAGCGAGAGAAGATCGTCGCCGTCATTTGCCAGACCGATCGGACCGGGGTCGGCGGCGGCATCCGGCGAGTCAACAACAAGCAATGGGTGATTGGTGCCAACCAGCGTGGTGAGGCCATCGCACTTGTCTGGAACGGCACCACCAAGAGCCGCGTGACGACCAAAATTATCAACGAGGCCCTGGCCGAGGCGAAGAAGCTTGCACTCAAAACGCCTCTACGCATCTATGGGACGACGTGCTTGGTATCAGAGACCCCGTCCTTCCGCTTCTGTCAGATCCCCGACGAGATCTTGGCCTCGCTCATCTCGGTGGCACCGCTTGAGGATGAGCTGGATTTTGACGCCGAGTCGGCTCTCACGGCGTGAGCGTCACTCTTTTCGACTTCCAGGCCCAAGCGGCAGCCCAGCTTTCCGAGGCGGCTGACGAATGGATCAACGCGTATGCCGAGGGCGGCGTTCGCCGGATTGGGCTAACGCCTATCCCTTTTCTTGGACACCTCAAGGCAGTGACGGGTGCGGGCAAGACGCCCGTCCTCGCCAAGGTGGTCGGCGACCTGGAGAACGCTCTCGTCTTGTGGACTTCGGTCTCCGCCGCAGTTGTCGACCAGACGTATCGTAACCTCCGGGGTCGATATCGGTCGCTGCTTCCGGCGAGCGCGCAAGTTCTCCGCGAACGACCGAGCAAGGGCGAATGGGAGTCGCTCATCGAAGCGACAACCGGCATCACGATATGGACCACGACCGTCGGCTCTTGGAACGAGGCGGAAGCTGCAGAGGCAGGCGGTACCGAGGGGGCGCGTCTCAACATGCACCGCCCGCAAAAGGATTGGGGTGGAGATAAGTCGCCGTGGGCTCAGCTCAGCGAAAACCTCAAGCGACCAGTCTGGGTCGTGTACGACGAGAGCCACAATCAGACGCCGGCTCAGCTAGACCAGCTTGTTGGCCTCAAGCCGATCGGGTTCCTCCTAGCATCCGCCACCCCGCCGGCCAGCGCCCTGTTCGATCAGTTCACGAGTGTCACCACAGACGACCCCGTTATGAAGCCAATTGCGGAAAAGGGGCGCGTTCAGATCGCCACCAAGGATGTCGTCGAGGCCCAGTTGTTGAAGGAGGCCATTGAGGTCGAGAACTTCGATTCCGACCCGGAGGCGCTTCTTGCGGCGACCGTAGCTCGTCACAGAGACTTACACCGCCGCGCGAAGAAAGAGGGCGCTTCGGTCAATCCAAAGGCGCTCTATGTCGTGGAGAAGTCAAATCCCGTCAGGGGTGAGGTCATCTCCCGTCCGGTCGCCATTTGGGAATTCCTTCGCGATAAGAAGATCGCGCCCGACCAGATCGCCGTTTACACGCAGACCAAAGTGCTTCCCGAGGACGCAGATCGGGTGAGCGCTCTTAGTGACCTCAAGCCGCACCACCGCCACATCATTTGCAACCGAGCGCTGCAGGAGGGTTGGGACGATCCCGAGGCATACATCGAGTACTTCGATGACGAGTCGAACAGCTACAGGCGCATCGCCCAGGTCATCGGACGTGCGCTCCGCCAGCCCGGATTGCGGCACCACGACGATGGGGCGTTGAACACCGCGTACCTCTACGTCCGTGTCCCTAGTAAGGCCTTCGATTCCATCATCGAAGGCCTTAAGCGCGAGCTAGCTCTCTATGGCACGGACGAGAGCGATCCTTATGGGTCATCTGCCATTCGGATCAAGACCAAAAAGCAGCCGCTGCCTGAGGTGCCGGTAAAGCGAGGCTTTGCCAGGAAACTAGCTCTCCCCAACTATCAGCTCGGTGAGGCTGATCTCGACACCGAGGTAAAGAAGATTAAGTCGCAGGCCACCAAGCGGTGGGACGAGGATGAGCTGATCGCCCCAGGCCTACGCACGCTAAAGCGCATCAAGCTCACGGGCGGCGATGACGACACCCGCTACAAGTCGATCGCCGCGGCAACCCGACGACCGAACGGCGAGTTCCTGCGTCGGCGTATCCAGGCTGGCAACCGCCACTGTGCCCACCTGCTTGAGCCGGAGATCTTCACCGGCCCCGCTCACGAGCAGAGGGCTTGCAGCGGATCGCTTGCCCAACAGATGCTTGCTGAGCGTGCTGCAGCTGTGATTGACCAGTTCGAGCGTTCAGTCCAGCTGGTTCCCAACAAAATCTCAGGCGAGGAAACTTGGACTCCCACCCCGCATCAGCCCGCCAGCGAAGACATGGCCACCTACCGGCATGCCGCCCACGCCCGTTATAGCAAGAGCGGGTTTACTCACGACGAGCGCGAGTTTGCCGAGGTGCTCGACAGCCTCAAAATTGGTGTTTGGGCCCGCAATCCGGCACGTGGGTCCGGCTACGGCATTGGATTGCCCGTCAAGGTTGGCAGTTCCAACACCTTCTATCCGGACTTTCTCTGGTGGATTGACGAGACGTGCTACGCGATCGACCCCACCGGTGCCCACATCCTCAATGAGAAGGTTCGCGGCAAGTTGCTAACGATCCCCAAGCCGAAAATCGTCCTCCTAACTCGTGGCCGTGTTAGTCGAGATTTCAGCGCACTTGAGAACGAGGATGGTTGGACCATGGCTCGTCCGCTCAAGGGACGAGCCCCTAGCCCCGAGTACTTCACGAGTATGCGCGACGCTCTACTTCGCCTCTCCGAGGAGGCGGCCGCCACCGGCGAAGAGTGACGCGCGAGTAGATGCTGAGAGGAGGCGCGATGTACTCCGAAATGGGGGGGTTGGGGCTTGGCTATTTGTCCAGGAGGGGGGAGAGGTCAACCCATGGACGGCTTAGCGATACATGCTCAAAGCTCGGGGAAGGAAGCATGGGCTGGACAGTCGGGTGCCTTGATCGCCCATTTTCTGCACGAGCTGCAATTGCCTTTGACCTCGGCCAGGACTTTGCGGACCGCGTGCTCGCTGCCGCTCTGTCCGGAAAAGTCATCTATGCAGCTGTTCGCTCCCCAGGCGGGAACTGCATCTTTGGGCTCGTCTTGCTGACCGAGAGGCGAGACGGAATCCTCTATACGAAGCCAATCAGCGAGGACATGGGACCAGCCGAGGACAGCTGCCCTGAGTGGATACTCGACTTGCTGACTCTGCCAAGCAACGAGCATGCTCGCGAATGGCGTCGTCGATGTCGTGCCCGCCTGGCCAAGGATCGCCCGACAAGGGAGATGTAAGGCCCCGTCTCCCGCGTTGACGAAGCTGGTGGTGGTCAGTGGCTCCCATTCCTAGCCTAGGTGCAGTTAGGACAGTTTGTGCTACCTTGCTACCAGAACCGCCGATGATGAAGACGATCCACATCGATCCCGCTGAAGGGGATGCTGAGCAGCAGATCTCGACGATCAAGGAGGCGATCGAGGGGCTGCTTGATTCCGACAAGGCGATTACGGTTACGGTTGCCGACGAGGACTCGGTGCTTTCTCCTCAGCAGGCAGCCGATCGGCTCGGCTTCTCTCGACAGCATGTTCGCCGTTTGATCGAAGCTGGCGAGCTGCAGGCACGGCAGCTGCCCAACTCCACGCATTGGAAGATTCCGCTGCGGGCTGTCTTGGCCTTCGAGGAGCGTCGCGCGGCGGCAGAAGAGCGAGCGGACGAGCACTTCCGCTCGCTCGACGAGCTCGGTGCGCTGGCTGGGTGAGCGTTCGGCGTGCCGCCATAGACTCGCGCGGCGGTGGCCCGCAAGCGTGACATCAAGCAGTTCCGGCAAGCCTGCAAGGAGGTGGGGTTGACGCCTCGGGAGCGTTATCAAGCGAGCGAGGCGCTAGATGCTTCTCCTGCGAATGTCCTGCGCTCGATGCGCGGGTCGATCGTCGATGCCAAAAAGGCGTATCCCGATGTGCTTCATGTCGAGATTCGCGATTCTGCTGGCGAGCTGTGGCGGCTTGCGACCCAGGATGCCGAGTGGTCCCCGACCGATCCTCCCGAGCTGGTTGGTCAGGTCATTGAAGACGCGGAGATCGACGAGAGCTCCGGCGAGTTGCGCTGCAAGCTCTCCAATGGCTCTGTTCTCGATGTGCGGCCGGGTGGCGACCAAGAAGCAAACGACGATCCCCCGAGCTGGGAGCTGATCACGCCGGGCGGCGTCCTATTGGAGTTCGGGCCGGGCGTTCGCTGGCAGATCAGCGGTGCCGACGCCCCAGCGTCATCTCGGCGCTGATCTTGCCGTGCTCTCAGGCGGCGAAGACCGGCCACTGTGAGTGGCGCAGGAGCACGTTTGGGTCGAGCCAGAGGAAGCTGTTTCCCTCGAGCTGGACGTCGAAGCGAACCTCTAGGTGGGACCACACGGTTTGCGGGAAGATGTCCCCGAACCACACCCACGGCATCCACTCGAAGCCGGTCAGGGGGATGAAGACGTCGTGATGGCCGTTCTCCTCATTGATCAGCTGCTTGGATTTGAACGCCTCGCCCCTCTTCACCAGGACGGGGCCGGTCGGTCCGAAGGCCCACTGGAATACCGTCTGCCGCAGGACCATCCATACCTTGCACCAGGAGTCGCCGTCGAACAGGTCATAGGGCCCGGTCCAGCCACGCAGGCCACCGAACAGCTCCACGTGCGGAGACGACCGCCAGCGGCCGGCCGGCGAAGGGGGGAGTCGCTCGAAGTCGATTCCGAATGACGCCGTGGCCCCGAAGCTGAAGCCGAACAGCGGGTTGGCGTCGTAGGTGAACTTGCCGTTGAAGTGGAGTCCATCGTCAAGGAAGTCGGCCCGGTAGAAGCTTGGAACGGAGGCGTTGGTTTCAGCCCACCAGAAGCTCGTGTCGGCCCGGACGGCAGGCTGGCTGTCCATCTGGGGCAGCGCGAACACGCTCTCCGGGACCTCGATGTCGGTTTCCTGGACGCGGTCCGCGTACTTGCTGCCGATTTCGCGCATACCAGCCTTCTGCCCCTCACCCGCGAAGAGTTCCCCCATCGCCCGGCGCTCCTTCTTGGTCGGGCGCGCCGCCTTTGCGAGCTCGAGCCTGCGCTCGGTCGCTGCACGGCTCTCCTCGCGAAGGGCAGCGAATGCATCCGAGACCTCCTTTGGCATCGGATAAGAGGGGTGAGATATTCTCGTATATTCAGTTTTATCCATTCGAGGAGTCTTTCAACTTTCGCGGGGGAGTCAAGCTCCTCTTGAATCACGGCCGGCGTAGGATCTGCCCCGATGCTGATCGACGGGGGAACGCTCGACGCTCCGGCGCCCGCGCTGCACGAGCTTCTGGCTAAGGGCCTCGCCGCCGCACCCGACGAGCTTGCGCTGGTCTCGGCCGAGGGGCGGATCTCCTGGCGCGAGCTGGAGGATACGAGCTTGCGGCTCTCCGGCGAGTACCTGGCGCTCGGGCTGGAGCCCGGCGATCGGATCGCCTCGTTGATGCCCAACCGAATCGGCTTGGCGATCCACTACCTCGCTTGCTTCAAGGCCGGCCTGGTCGTCACGCCGCTCAACTACCGCTACACGTTCCGTGAGATCGACCATGCGCTCGAGGTGAGCGGCGCGTCGGCGATCCTCGCCCACGTGGAGCGGGTAGAGGACCTGGCCGCGAGCCGTTTCGTCGCCGAGCTGCCACGGGGGACGGTCTCCTACGGCGGCTCCGGCGCCGCCGCGGAGCCCCGCTTTGAGGACCTGGTGGAGGGTGAGCTGCCGGCAGGCGACCTGAAGCCGCCCGAGCCGTCGAGCCCCGCCGCGATCTTCTTCACCTCGGGTAGCACCGGGCCGGCGAAGGGCGTCACCCACACGCACGAGACCCTGCGCTGGATGATGGCCAGCGCGATCGCCGGCCTTGAGCTGAGCGCCGAGGACGTCTTCCTGCCCGGCTCCTCGATGTCGCACATCGGCTCGTTCCTGTGGACGCTGAGCGCGCTGGCCGTGGGCGCCCAGGTGGTCGTCGCGAGAAGCTACGACAGCCACGAGCTGCTGCCGCTGCTGCGCGAGCACAAGCCAACGGTCCTGGCAATGATCCCGGCCGCGCTCGCTGCCCTGGTGCGCGACCACGACCTCGCGCCGGAGGACTTCGCCTCGCTGCGGGTCTGCCGGGCAGGAGCCGACAAGGTCTCCACCGAGCTGCTGACCGAGTTCGCCGCCCTCGCCGGCTTTCCGATCGACGAGGGCTACGGCATGACCGAGGTCGGCCTGGCGACCCTCAACCCGCCGTCGGGGCCGATCAAACAGGGCTCGATTGGGCCGCCGATCGGCGGTTTCAGCGTCGCGATCCGCGACGAGGATGGGGAGTCGCTCGAGCCGGGGACGGTTGGTCGAGTCTGGATCAGGTCGCGCAGCCGGATGGCCGGCTACTGGGAGGCCCCCGACGCGACCGCGGCCGTCGTGCGCGACGAGTGGCTCGACTCCGGCGACCTGGCGCGCGCCGACGAGGACGGCTACCTCTGGTTCTTTGGCCGCAAGAAGCAGGTGATCGTCCACGACGGCTCAAACGTCAGCCCGCTCGAGGTCGAGAGTGCCCTGATGGAGCACCCGGCCGTCGCCCTCGCCGGCGTCGTCGGCGTCCACGACGTCGTCCACGGCGAGAATGTGCGCGCCTACGTGACCCTCCGCCCCGAGGCGTCCCGTCCCGTCAGCGCTGACATGATCGTCTTCTGCCGCGACCGCGTCGGCTACAAGGCACCCGAGGAGGTCGTCGTCCTCGACGAGATGCCGCTCAACCCCACTGGCAAGATCGACCGCGTCGGCCTCAAGCGCATGGCGGAGGATCACCTCCACCCGCACGGCCTCGACTGAGGCTTCTCCTAATCCGTCGCCCGCGCGAGGGCGGCGTCCAGGGCGGCCGAGATCAGCTCCGGTTGCTCGACCTGGGGGTAGTGGCCGGCGTCGGGAAGCTCGATCGTTGGGACACCGGGGCGCAGCGTGCGCAGGCCGTCGAGGACCTCCGTGCGGGCCACCGGGTCCTGCAAGCCCCAGGCGAGGGTGAGGGGATCGGGCCAGTCGCGGATCGCGCCGTGCCAGCGCTCGGTGAAGCGTTCGCGCTCGGCCATGTAGCTGATAGTGCGGTGGGCGATGCGCTGGCCGCCGTCGTGGGCGACCAGCGACCACTGGTCGGCAGCCTCCTCAGCGCTCAGCGGGTGCGCGGGCGAGAAGATCCGCGAGAACTGGGCGCGAAAGCTGCGCTCGTTGGTCAGGCGGGCGAACAGGGGTCCGAGGCGGCTGCGCAGCAGGCGCTGGCCGACCGTCGGCTTGGCCAGGTGCAGCAGCATGCTGCCGTTGAAGAGCAGCGCACCCCTCATCTCGATGTCCAGCTCGCCGCGCAGGTCGCGCGCCATCAGCTCGGTGGCGACCGAGGTGCCCATGTCGTGGCCGACGAGGAAGACCGGCGGCGAGCCGGCGCGGCGCACCAGCTCCTCAGCCGCGTCGGCCTGCCAGGCGAGGGTGTAGGTGTGGTCGCGCGGCTTCTCGGAGAGGCCGAAGCCGAGGAAGTCGAAAGCCAGCGTCGGCTCGCCCCTCTCCTCGCGCAGCTCGAACAGCGCCCGCCAGTCGTAGGAGCTGGAGGGGAAGCCGTGCAGGAAGAGCAACAGCGGTGCTTCGCTGCCCGCGTGCCGGTGGACGAACAGCTTGCGGCCGAGGACCTCTTCGATCGTCCCCTCCTCGCGCCAGCGCTGGACCCGCTCGGTCAGCATGGCTACCCGCCGGCGACGAACCCTTCGGGCTCCTCGACCACGGTGTTGACGAGCTCGCCGATGCCCTCGATCTCGACCCGCACCGTGTCGCCGACGTGGAGCAGGTTGTCGCGCACCGGTTGGCGGCCGAGGCCGACGCCGGACGGGGTGCCGGTGGCGATCGTGTCGCCGGGCTCGAGGGTGAACGCTTCGGAGAGGTGGGAGACCTGCTGGAAGCAGTCGAAGACCATCTCGCCGGTGCTCGCGTCCTGGCGCTCCTCGTCGTTGACGAAGCAGCGGATGCGCAGGTCCTGCGGGTCGCCCAGCTCCTCGCCGGTGACCAGCCAGGGCCCGAGCGGCCCGTGCGTGTCGAAGGACTTGCCGATCGTCATCGTCTGCGCTTTGCCCTGCCAGTCGCGCACGCTGACGTCGTTGGCGCAGGTGTAGCCGGCGATGACCTCGTGTGCGCGCTCGGCCGGCACATGGCGGCAGCGCTTGCCGATCACGATCGCCAGCTCTGCCTCGTAGTCGAGGAAGGTGGAGACCTTCGGCATGTGGATCTCGGCCTCCGGCCCGACCACGCAGGTCGCCTGCTTGTTGAAGAAGACCGGCACCTCGGGCGGCTCCATGCCCATCTCGGCGATGTGGTCGGAGTAGTTGAGCGCGATCCCCAGATACTTGCGTGGCGTCGCCGGCGCCAGCAGCCGCACCTCGGCGAGTGCCCGCCGCGGCGCTCCCGTCGCCGCCTTCTCCAGCCCGTCTGGGCCGACCTCGTCCAGCGCCGCGGCCGGTTCCGCGGGCAGGCTCGCCGCCGAGAGGTCGACGATCTCCTCGTCCTCGACCAGGCCGAGAGCCGCGTCCGCGCCGTCCCTGGGTGCGAAGCGGCAGAGCTTCATCAGGCTGCGGCTTCTCGCTCGCGTCGCGACTCGCGCTGCAGCCACCAGTCGACGACGTAGCCGCCGAACGGCACCACCGCCCCGACCAAGACCCAGAAGGTCGTCTTGCCGGACCAGCCGAGCTCCGAGCGGACGTTGAGTGCGACGACCACGTAGGCGATGAACAGCCCGCCGTGGATCGGCCCGAGGATCTGGACGCCGAGCTCGCTGCCCCCGGTCCTTTTGATGACGGAGGCGATCAGGAGCGCGATGAAGCTGGTCGCCTCGGCCAGGGCGATGTAGCGCATGGCCCGCATTGGCGGGAAATCTATTCCAACTTGGCGAGCAGCTCAGCGACCCGGCGCTCGATCTCCTCGCGGGTGGCGCGGACCTCGGCGAGTGGCCGGCCCTTGGGATCGGGCAGGTCCCAATCGAGGTACCGCTTGCCGGGGATGTAGGGGCACTCGTCACCGCAGCCCATGGTCACCACGACGTCGGCCCACTCGGCGTCCTCCCGGCTGAGCTTCCGCGGCACGCGGTCGGCGAGGTCGACGTCCAGCTCCGCCATTGCCTCGACCACCTCGGGGTGGACGCGGTCACTCGGCGTCGTCCCCGCCGAGCGAGCCTCGTGGCGGTCGCCGCCGGCACGCGTGAAGAGCGCCTCGCTCATCTGCGAGCGGCCGGCGTTGTGCAGGCAGACGAAGAGGACTCGGGGCATCGGAGGTGGCACATTAAGCCCAAGCCCCAGTCAACAGGTTGCGGTCCTGTGACAAGCCGCCGTCCGCCCTTCGCTCTACCTTGGCGATGGATGGACCAGCTCGATCCAACCATGTTCCAGGAGGCTCTGATCGACACGACCGGTGGCTCGCTCGCGCAGGCCCCGCCGCCCGAGCCGCCGTCCGCCAGGGTGCCGCTGCGGGAGCTCGAGGATGGCCAGCGGGTGAAGGGCGTATATGCCGTGCGCGAGCGCGAGCTGCGCCGCAAGCGCAACGGAGAGCCGTGGCTGCGGCTGGTGCTCGGCGACGCCAGCGGCACCGCCGAGGCGATCTCTTGGGAGGACGCCGAGGGGCTCTACGCGCTCTCCGCGCCGGGGACCGCCGTCGAGGTCGGCGGCGCCTTCGAGATGAGCGAGCGCTGGGGGGCAAAGATCAAGCTCTTGGAGCTGCGCGAGGCCGCGCCGGACTCCTACGACCCCACCGATCTCGCCGCCGAGTCGGACGTCTCCTTCGAGGACCTCGAGGGCAAGCTGCGCCAGCTCCTGGAGACGGTGCAAGAGCCGCAGCTGCGCGACCTGCTCGACCGCTTCTTCGGCGAGCGCTCGGAGATCTGGGCGCGCTTCCGCGACGCGCCGGCGGCGAAGGTCTACCACCAGGCCTACCGCCACGGACTGCTCGAGCACACCGTCTCCGTCGCCCAGGCGGTCAGCGCCGCGGCCAACTTCTTCCCCGGCATCGACCGCGAGGTGGCGGTTGCCGGCGCCCTCCTGCACGACATCGGCAAGACCGTCGCCTACAACGACGACCCGCTGGCGATCGACCTCACCGACGCCGGCCGCCTGCAGGGCGAGATCCCGCTCGGCTACTACACGGTGCGCCGCGAGATCGAGGAGATCCCGGGCTTCGACCCCGCCCTCGCCCAGGCCGTTCTCCACATCATCCTCAGCCACCACGGTTCTCTCGAGCACGGCTCGCCCGTGGTGCCGGCGACGCGCGAGGCCGTCCTCGTCCACATGATCGACAACCTCGGTGGCCGCCTCGGCAGCTTCGACCGGCTCGAGCGTCAGCTTCCCGCCGGCGAGTCCTGGTCGGGCTTCGACCGCGCCTTATCGGGCTCGGCGTACTTCGGTAGCCGCCAGGCTGCCTGACGCACAGCCGCTAGAAGCGGCGCGTGCAGCGTTCGATTTTGTGAACGTCCTGACGCGCTCGCTTGATGCAGTGGATCAGCCGTTGCGGGTCGCCCTGTCGCTTGGCGACCCTGAATGACTGGCGAATCTCGTGCTGGACCCCGACGCCGACCGTGTTCAGCGTCTTGCCGATCTGGTCGAGGCCGGACGAGTGGATCGCCTCGGTGGTCTTGTCCAGAACCGGCTTGACGATGAACAGGTAGACGCAGAAGAGGATGCCGGCGGTGACCGCGAGGCGGACGATCCCGCTGGTCACGCTGCCGAAGAGGTTGCGAAGGATGTCCATGCGGGCGGCACTCTATCCCGCTCGAAAGGGGCAAAATGCGGGTTTAGGGCGGTTTCGGCGGGGGGCTCGGCGGGTCGCCGTCACTATTCTGGGCTCGTGGCAAAGGACACCGAGAAGCTGATCCGCCAGCTCTCGCTGATCTCCTTCCTGATGGCCCAGGGGCGCCCCGTCTCGGCGCTGGAGATCAAGCGCGAGGTGGAGGGCTACAGCGACATGAACGACGACGCCTTCGCGCGCCGCTTCTATGCCGACCGCGCCGAGCTGGAGAGCCTTGGCATCCAGCTCGGGGTCGAGAAACCGGGCGAGGGCTTCTTCGAGGCCGAGCTCTACTCGCTGCCGCCGGAGAACTTCTACCTCGACGCGATCGAGTTCTCCGACAACGAGCTGGCCTCGCTGAGCACGGCGCTATTGCTGCTCACCGACGGCGGTTTCGCTTACGCCGAGCCGCTGCGGCTCGCCCTGCAGCAGGTCGCCTGGGGTCACCCGAACCCGATCAAGGAAGGCGAACGGGCGCCGGTCGAGATGGCGATGACGGCCTCGGCGGGCGGCCGCGACCTCTCGCAGCGCCTCTCCAAGATCGAGACGGCGATCTCGCGCCGCAAGACGATCGAGTTCACCTACTACACGATGGAGCGCGACGAGACCGAGAAGCGCAAGGTCGACCCTTACCACCTCGTCTTCCGCTCCGGCCAGTTCTACTTGATCGGCCACGCGCACGAGCGCGACGCGGTCCGCGTCTTCCGCCTCTCCCGCATCCAGGGCAAGGTCGGCTACGCCTCCAAGGCTGAGCACGACTTCTCCCCGCCGGAGGACTTCGACCGCCGCGACTACGGTCAGCGCGCCGATTGGCAGTTGGGGGAGATCCGCGGCACGGCGAAGATCTTCGTCCGCGACCGCATCGCTTGGCTGATCGAGCGCGACTTCGACACCTACGGCGAGCTGCGCCCGGCGCGCAAGGCTGACGACGCTCCCGGCAAGGGCTCGGTCTTCGAGACCCCCTACGCGTCGCCACGCGAGCTGATCGCCTGGGTGCTGCGCTGGCGCCAGAACGCCGAGGTGCTGGAGCCGGAGGAGCTGCGCACCGAAGCGCGCGAGCGGCTCGACCTGCTGCACGACCGCCACCGCGGCGATTTCGAGCCGGCCGAGACGGTCGACCACCCCCTGCG
>JBAREU010000368.1:0-4516 GCA_049796515.1 Solirubrobacterales bacterium | reverse complement strand
ACCCGCCTGCCGGCCGCCGGCACCGGCCGCGGCAGCGCCGCGCGGATCGCCTGCCCGGCCGCGAACGAGTGCTGGATGGTCACCTGGGCGGGCTGGCTCTTCCACTACAGCGACGGCACGCCGCTGCCGCTCGATACCGACCCCGCATTCGAGGGCACCATCGAGTTCCGGCCCAACGAGGCGGCGGAGCAATTCATCCCCGATCGGCTCCCGGTCGACGACTCGCAGCTCTTTGCCCCACCGCCGCTCGAGCTGACGCCGAACGCGGTCAAGCCGGCGAAGGTGAAGCGGCTGCCGGCGCTGATGCGGAGGATCCGCTCGCGCCTGCACGGTCTGCGCCTGATTGTGACCTTCACCCTCACCCGGCGCGCCCGCGTGCGCCTGCTCGCCAAGCGCGGCGGCCGTACGGTCGCCCAGACCACCGCCCGGATCTATCCGCCCGGTCGGCGCAGCCTCAGCCTGCAGCTCAACCGCGAGCGCTACCCGACGCGGCTCGCCTTCAAGACCAAGGAGATAAAGCGGCGATGAGTGGGCGCGGTCGATGCGTGGCCGGCTTCGCGCTGTTGCTGGCGGCGTTGCTGACGGTGGCCGCTCCCGGCGACGGCCGCGGCGCGGCGGCGACCGCTTCAGGCCCGTTGCCGCTTCTTGGCGTCGCCGACCCCGAGATGGTCATGATTGGCGCCTCGCCCGGCGGCGAGCCGGGGGAAGCATGGGCCTACCGCGAGCTCCCCCTCGCCGTGGGCGAAGTGACGGTTGGCGGCCGCTCCCTGGAGACCAGTCCTCCGGTAGGCGCCGGCCCTCCGAGGCCGCAGCTCGCCTTCGTCCGCCACACCGATGCCGGCGGCTGGCAGGTCTTCGACCTGCCGCTTGACGAGTCCGGGCAGCCGTATCGCGGACCCGTCCCGAACGCGCTCTCGGCGCGCACCACGTACGCCGGAGGCGGGGTCCTCGTCGGCCGCGATCTGGACAGGCCCAGCGGCGAACAGCTCGTCGTCCTCAGGCGGGATCCTGAGGAAAGATGGCGGCCGCTCAAAGCTCCCCCACCTGGAGTACTGCTGCCGGCGGAAGGGGAAGCGCCGGCGGAGGACCTGGCCGGCGACCAGGGGCTGGGAGCGATCGCGAACGCCGCCTTCGACGAGGGCGGTCGCACCGGCCTTCTCTTCGCCCCGGTGGGTCGCTCGGTCGCCGATGGAATGATTCATTTCGACGGTCAGGAATGGAAGCCGCGCGAGCCGGTCGAAGTGCCCGCGGGGTCGGAATCGAAGTTCCACATCCTGGCGATCGACGCGACCGGATTGGGCAACGCCTGGGCGCTGGCCGAAGCCGCCGACACGCTGGGCCGCTCGGTGCTGCTGCTGGAGCGCACCTCCACGCCCGGAGGCCCGCTCTGGGTAGAGCGTCCGCTTGCCGGGACGCCGTTCGCCGACGCCGATACGCCGGCCGAGGAAATCGCCGACGTCGCCCCGATCGGCGGCGCGACGCAGCCGCTAACCGTCACCTCCGAGGGCATCTGGATCGACCTGACCGCAACGATTGGTGGGGCCCCCCAGGATGTGACCCTCTTCTACGACATCGGCGATGCCGCCGTGACGGGCGCTTGGTGCGACGCCGGAGGGGAACTTTGCGACGGACCGCTCGGCGTCAAGCTCTCACGTCAGGGCGGCTACCGCAGCTTCGCCTGGGCGGGCGGCGAATTCGGTACCCGCATCGTCACCAACCCGCTCGATCCGGCCGGTGGCGAGAGCACCAACCGCGGCACCTACCTGCGCTTCGCTGACGGTGTCTTTGCCCGCATGCCCGGCGGCGGCGGCAACTTCCGTCGCAGCGGCGCCTTTGCAAGCGTCGACAGCGGCTGGCTCCAGGGGCCGGTCGAGATCTCGCCGAAGCTCGCGCCGACTCGCCTGCGCTCCTGGCCGGTCGCGCTCCGCGCACCGCTCGCCGATGTGACCGGCGCGCCCGGGGGGGCACCGGGGTCGCTTGGCTCCGGCGCGCTGGCAGTCGGCGCCAATGGCTCGGTGCTGCGCTACGTCCCCGATCGCGGCTGGAAGCGCGAGTTCCTGCTCTCCTCCTCTGGCAGCGTCAACAAGGCGACCCTGCGCGGTGTCGCCTGGCCAGAGCCCTCCCGTGCACAGGCGGTCGGCGATCAGGGCGCGATGTGGCAATGGAACAAGGCCGACGACCTCTGGGTGCAGGATCCGGGCATCCCGATCGGCTTCGAGGGCAACCTGATGGACGTCGCCTTCGATCCCGCCGATCCCGACCGCGGCTACGCGGTCGGCAAGAGCGGTGTCCTGCTGCGCTACGGCAAGAGCTGGGATCAGGAGTCGCTGCCCGCAGGCTTCGAGGCTGCCAACCTGACCTCCATCGCCTTTGCCGGCAGCGAGGCGATCGTCGCCGCCGGAGGCGATCTGCTGGTCAACGACGGCGGCACTTGGCGGGTCGACGCTTCCGCTCACGCCCTGCTTGACCGGGTGCGTGCCGGCAACCCGCAGCTCTTTGCGGTCGCCGGCCTGCCCGATGGCGGCGCCGTTGCCGCCGGCCGCGACATCGTCATCGAGCGCGACAGCGCCGGCTCGGACTGGCGTTTCTCCGACCAGCCGCTCCCGGGTTCCACCGCGATCGCTGCCGCCGCCGTGCGCGACGGGGGTTCGGTCCGGGCGGTCGTCTCGGTCGTCCCCCGTCTCTCCTATCCCGCCGTCGACGATCTTCCCGAACCGGACCCGACTGTGCCGCCGCCGATCATTCCGCCGTTTGCGCTCCCCGGCGACGGCTACCTGTTGCGCGAGACCGCCGCCGGCTGGGAAGACGAGCAGCGGACGGCCTTCGCCTCTTCCTCAGACGACACGCCCCTGAAGAGCGACCCCGTCCTCTCCTTGCTGCTCGATTCCTCCGGCAACGGCTGGGCAGTGGGGGGCTGGAGCGGTGACTCCGACTCGGCGGGGCGCGGCTCCTCGGCGCGCAACGGCTCCGGCCGCGCGATCCGCGAACGGGTTCGCACCACGGCGGTCTTTCGCTACGGCTCTGACCCTGCGCCGGCACCCGCTGCCTCGGGAGCGCAGTCGGTGCCGATGCCGGACGGCCCGATCCGGCTCGCGGTCGCCGGCAACGCCGAGTGCGATTCCGCCTGCGCGAACCTAGGCCCGCAAACGCTGGGTCCAGACCGCGGCCTGCTCGCCGCGGTGCGGTCCGTGAACGCGATGCGGGGAGGAGCCGGACCGCGTGCCCTTCTCTACACCGGGAACCGGGTGAAGAGCGGCCTCGACGATATCGAGGCGGGGCGCTACGCCGAGCTGCTCGGATCGCAGCCTGGGCTTCCCGTCTTCCCCGCGCTTGGTTCGAACGACGCCACCAATGAATTCGGCGCCATGGCTTTTCGCTCGGCATTCGCCGGCTTTCCTGCGCCGCTCGGATCGGGCCAGGCCCTTCCCGGTATATCGACCGCGGGCATCCCTGGCGCGGCGGCCAGCCCGGCAGAGGCCCGTACGCACTATGCCTTTGACAGCGAGGGAGCCGGGGGGACGGTGCGCGTGGTCGTGATCGACAACTCGCTCGGTTCGCTGGCGGCGAGCGATCTCCATCAGAACCCGCAAGAGGCGCAGCTTCCCTGGTTGGAAGCGGTGCTCGCGGACGCGCGCACCAAGGGAATCCCGGTTGTCGTGATGGGAAACCGCAGCCTCAACACGAGCTTCACGCCTAAGCTCAACGTCGCCGAAGACGGCGATCAGGTGGCGCAGGCTCTGGTCGACGGCGGCGCCTCCGCCTACCTCTTCGACCGGCCCGAAGAGAACCGCGCGATGAGCATTCCCGCCGGGGCGGCGCGGACCATTCCCAGCTTCGGCACCGGCACCCTCGGTTACCGCTCGCAGATCTCGGGGGCGGTCGGGCTGCAGACGGCTGACGCACTGTTCGGCAACAGCGGCATCGTGCTGCTCGAGATCGGCGATCCAGTTGCGGGCAGCAACGTGGCGCCAGTCGGTGTGCGGTTGATCCCGTTGATCGAAGACCTCTCGTTGGAGGCGATCGACGGAACGCAGTTGCGCCGCTCGCGCCCCGCTCTCTTCCGCGGTCTCGGCCGCCGGCCGCGCGGCGGCGATCGCTGGGGTCAGGTTTCGGCCGGCAGTGGCAATCCGGAACCGTCGGGCGGCGACCCCTACGCGCTCTTCCCGCCCGACCAGTGCCTGATTGCCGGCTGCGCCACTCGCATCGACCCCGAGTACAGCTTCGTCTCCTCCGACCCCGACATCGCCGACTTTGTCCGCCAGGACCCGGCCTCGACCAATCTGCGCAAGCCCTTTCTCGACGCCAGCGACAAGGTCGTCACCGACAACTCCTCGGGCCTGCTCTGTCCCTTCAACGCCGGCACGACGACCGTCACGGTCAGTGCCGGCGGCTTCTCCTACTCCGAACAGCTGACCGTGCTCGGGGGCAGCGTGCAGCGCCCCTGCGGTACCCGACCGCTGCGACCCGACCGCTTCAAACGCGCCAGCGCCGTGGCGCCGCCACCCGCGCCGCCACC
>JBAREU010000367.1:0-1811 GCA_049796515.1 Solirubrobacterales bacterium | reverse complement strand
CCGAGGAGGCCCACCAGCTTGCCGTCCGGCTCGAGTCGGAGATCGAGGAGCGGGTCATGCAGGGCACCGAGGACGTGCGGCGCGAGGCTGAGGAGCGGGTCCGTAGGCTGGTCGAGAAGGTCGAAGGAGAGGCCGCGGAGAAGGCGCGCGAGCGCGCCGAGGAGCAGCTCAAGGCCGAGTCGGAGCGCATCCGTGGCCAAGCCGAGCAGCGGGAGGAGCGCCTGCGCCGCGCCGCCGAGGACGAAATTAAGGCCAGCACCAAGCGGGCGCGGCGCGAGGTCCTCGCCGCGGCCGACGAGACCGCGCCGGCGTGGGCGCGCAACGAGGCGTCTGCCTCGGGCGCGGGCTACCGGACGTTCTAGTCCTCTCTAGCATCCGCCCTCATGCGAGAGGTGCGGATCAGGGACACGCTCAGCGGCGAGCTGCGCTCGCTCGATCCCGGTGAAGAAATCGGGATCTATGCCTGCGGGCCTACGGTCTACAGCCGGATTCACATTGGCAATGCGCGGCCGTTTGTCATCTTTTCGCTCCTCGCCGGGTTTCTGAAGTCGGAGGGGTACAGGACGCGCCTCGTCGTCAACGTCACCGACATCAACGACAAGATCTACGACGCGGCTAGACAGGAATCTGAGCCGTCCGCGAAGTTCGCGGAGCGAATGACTGCCGCCTACTTCGAGGACACGAATGCGCTTGGACTAGGTCGCCCCGATGCGGAGCCGCTGGCCACCGAGACGATTGGGGGGATCGTTGCCCTGATCGCCGACCTGGTCGAGTCGGGTCACGCGTATGAGTCCGGTGGCGACGTCTACTTCCGCGTGCGCAGCTTCGACCGCTACGGCAAGCTCTCGAACCGGCGAACCGAGGACATGGACCAGGGTGAGGAGGCAGGGTCGGCCTCGCTCAAGGAGGACGCGCTCGATTTCGCCCTCTGGAAGGCGCACAAGGAGGCCGAGGACACGAGCTGGGACTCGCCTTGGGGGCCCGGCCGGCCGGGTTGGCACATCGAGTGCTCGGCGATGGCCGAGGCCGAGCTGGGCCCGTCCTTCGCGATTCACGGCGGCGGCTCCGATCTCGTCTTCCCCCATCACGAGAACGAGATCGCGCAGTCCGAGGCGGCGGGGCGCCCCTTCGCGCGCCTCTGGATGCACAACGGGATGGTCGAGACCGACGCGGAGAAGATGTCGAAGTCCGAGGGGAACATCTTCCAGCTCTCGGAGGCGCTTGATCGTTACGGGCGCGAGGCCGTTGTTGCCTATCTGATTTCCGGTCACTACAGGCAGCCGCTGGCCTTCGGGGCCGTGCAGATGGAGCAGGCGCAAGCTCAGGTTGAGCGGTTGCGGAATTTCTTCAGGGAGCATCCAGTGACGGGAGAGCCTGGGGAGGGTCTGTCGGAGCGGTTTGCCGAAGAGCCGGGGGAGGACCCGTCGGAGCAACAGCGGGGAGGCTCCGCCGGGCCCTCCCCCGGCTCTCGTGTCGAGGCTTTCCGAGATGCGCTTGCCGATGACTTCAATACGCCGCGGGCTATGGCTGAGGTGTTTGAGCTGGTGGGGGAAGCGAACCGGGGGGAGGTTGCCGGTGGCGATGCGGCCAGGTTGGTTGCCGAGATGCTCGACCTCGTCGGCCTCACCGGCTTCGAACGGCGGCGCGTGAGGGAGCTCAGCGGCGGCGAGGCGAAGCGGGTGGCGCTCGCCCGCTCGCTGGCGCCGTCGCCACGGGTGCTGCTCCTCGACGAGCCGTTGACGGGACTCGACCGCGAGCTGCACGATCGCCTCACGGTCGACCTCGCCGCGATCCTGCGGGCCGAGGGGACG
>JBAREU010000366.1:0-7766 GCA_049796515.1 Solirubrobacterales bacterium | reverse complement strand
GGGGAGAGGCGACCAGCAGTGCCCCGGTGGCGGTCGCGGCGAGCAGCACGGTGCCGATCAGCAGCGCCTCCCAGCGACGCTGGCGGCCGAGCACGACCAGCCCGAGCAGACCAAGGGCGACAAGCAGCCAGTGCAGGGCCTTCCAGACGGGCTCCTGCATCACCTCCCGCGGCCCGAACGCCCAGATCCGCCAGACCTTGGCGGCGAGGAAGCCGGTGTACTCGAGCGGCTGCTCGCTGATGTCGTCCCAGAGCCGTTCGCGCCCCATTCGCGCCAGCGCCGCGTCGGTTTCCCTGTCGGGGTAGCGCTGCGCGGCCAGCGCGGCGAGGATCTGCTCCAGTCGTGGTTCGGGAGGGAGCCCTCGCAGTAGTTCGGGATGCCGCTCCAGCACCTCCTCGCCAACCCGCTCGGGATCGCCCCCCGAGGGCAGGTAGGAGCCGGCGAAGAGGACCTGGCCGCCGCCGGTCGAGATCGGCACGAAGCGGTCGAGCGCGACGGCGTTGCGGATCGTCCAGGGGGCGACGACCATGGCTAGGCCGACGAGCATGACCACGGCCTGGGCTAGGCCTGCTCGCCAGCTCTCACGACCGCCGCGAGCGAAGACGACCACGGCAATCGGGATCGAGATCGCCAGGTACTCCGGCCTCACCAGCGCCAATGCGCCGAGCAGGACGCCAGGCAGTAGCCATCGCGCCGAACGAGCCGGTCCCGCGTCCGCCACCCAGAGGGTCGCCAGTACAGCCCCCGCCAACAGCGTCGCCGCCAGCGGCTCGCCCATCAGCATCCCCTGGTACTCGAGCAAAGCGGGATAGACGGCGACGACGGCCGCTCCGAGCAGACCCGCCAACGGACCCGACAGTCGGCGACCGATCAGGTAGGCGAGAAGGATCGCCAGCGACCCGATCAGCGCCAGGAGGATACGGGCGAGACGTTCGTGAACGCCGCCGCTGAGCTCGTAGATACCGGCGGCGAAGAGCGGCAAACCGGGGGAGTAGTTGCTTGCCGGCTGCGTAGCGCCACGGCCCAGCGTGAATCCATCTCCGCGCTCCAAGTTGGCGGCGATGGCGGCGTAGCCCTGCGCGTCGTAGACGGGGGAGCGTCCATCCCATGCTTCGCCCATGCGCAGTCCCAGTCCCAGCAACAGGATTGCCACGAGCGCGGCAAGCCCGGCCCGCCCACCGTTTCGCGCTGCCAAGCCGCTCATCGGCGGGAGACTATGTCGGCCTTGTCCGCTACCCTGCCGCGACCTATGCGTGTCCTCATCCTTGGGGGCGACGGCTATCTGGGCTGGCCCACCGCCCTACGGTTCTCTGCCCGCGGGCACGACGTCGCCGTCGTCGATAACTTCTCCCGTCGCCGCTGGGTGGGCGAGAGCGGCAGCGACTCGCTGACGCCGATCCGCGACCTCGAGCAGCGGATCGAGGCCTGGAGCGAGACCTCTGGCGAGCCGATCCGCAGCTACGTCGGCTCGGTCGAGGATGGCGACTTCCTCGATGGCGTCGTCGCTGAGATCCGTCCCGATGCGGTTATCCACTATGGCGAGCAGCCCTCCGCGCCCTACTCGATGATTTCGCGCGAGCGCGCCGTCGAGACCCAGCACACGAACGTCATCGGCAACCTCAACCTGCTCTTCTCGTTGCGCGACCACGTCCCCGAGTGCCACCTGGTCAAGCTGGGGACGATGGGCGAGTACGGCCAGCCCAACATCGACATCGAGGAGGGCTACATCGAGATCGAGCACAAGGGCCGCAAGGACACCCTGCCCTTCCCGAAGCTGCCCGGCTCGCTCTACCACTGCTCCAAGGTCCACGACTCGACCAACATCCACTTTGCCTGTCGCACCTGGGGCCTGCGCGCCACCGACCTCAACCAGGGCGTCGTCTACGGGATCGAGACCGACGAGACCGCCGGCAACGAGCGGTTGATTACCCGCTTCGACTACGACGAGATCTTCGGCACGGTGCTCAACCGCTTCTGCGTGCAGGCGGTGATCGGCCACCCGCTGACCGTCTACGGCTCCGGCGGCCAGACCCGCGGCTTCCTCAACATCCGCGACACGCTGCAGTGCGTCGAGCTGGCGGTGGCCAACCCCGCCGAGGCGGGTGAGTTCCGCGTCTTCAACCAGTTCACCGAGCAGTTCTCGGTGCTGGAGCTGGCCGAGCTGGTGAAGGCGGCGGCTGAACACCTCGGCTACTCGGTCGAGGTCCAGCACTGCGACAACCCGCGGGTCGAGAAGGAAGAGCACTACTACAACGCGATCCACACCAAGCTGCTCGACCTCGGCCTGCAGCCCACTCTGCTCGGCGAGGAGCTGGTCGAGTCGATGATCCACGCGATCGAGCGTCACAAGGAGCGGGTGATCGAGAGCTCGATCGACCCCCACACGCGCTGGAACCCGGCCAAATCCCCTGCTGGCCGGGCATAGGCCCGCTGGTACCATCGCGGTCCCATGAGAGCCGCGGACGCATTGATGAAAAGCCTCGAGGCGGAGGGTGTGAAGAACATCTTCGGCATCCCCGGTGGGGCCAACCTGCCGACCTACGACGCGCTCGTCGACGCCGGGTTCCGTCACATCCAGGTGCGCCACGAGCAGGGCGGCGGCCACGCCGCCGAGGGCTATGCCAAGGCCTCTGGCCGGGTGGGCGTCGCCTTCGCCACTTCCGGGCCGGGCGCGACCAACCTGGTGACCGCGATCGCCGACGCGATGATGGACTCGGTGCCGACCGTGTTCGTCACCGGCCAGGTGCGGACCGAGCTGATCGGCACCGACGGCTTCCAGGAGGCCGACATCCTCGGCGCGACGCTGCCCTTCGTCAAGCACTCCTTCCAGGTCACCGACCCGAGGCAGATCCCCGAGTACGTCCACGAGGCCTTCCACGTGGCGGCGACTGGCCGGCCGGGGCCCGTGCTGCTCGATATCCCGCAGGATCTTTCGCGGGCCGAGATCGATTACGCGCCGCGCACCGAACCGGTCGAGCTTGCCGGCTACAAACCGATGAGCAAGGGCAACATCAAACAGGTCCGGATCGCCGCCAAAGCCCTCGCCAACGCCAAACGGCCGATCCTTTACACCGGCGGTGGCGTGGTCAACGCCGACGCCGCCGAGGAGCTGCGCGAGCTGGCCGCCGCCGACCGCTTCCCGATCACCTCGACGCTGATGGGGCTGGGTGCCTACCCGGCCTCCGGCGAGCACTGGCTCGGGATGCTCGGCATGCACGGCACCGTCACCGCCAACTGGGCAATGGACAGCGCCGACCTGATCGTCGCGATCGGGGCCCGTTTCGACGACCGCATCACCGGCAAACTCGCCGAGTTCGCGCCGAATGCGAAAGTGATCCACATCGACATCGATCCGGCGGAGATCTCGAAGAACGTCGGCGCCCACATCCCCATCGTCGGCGACGTCAAGCTTGTGCTGCCGGAGCTGAACCGCGAGTACCGGGCGCTGCAGACCGACTCCTCGCGCCTCGACCCCTGGTGGAAGCAGCTGCGCGAGTGGCAGGAGAAGCACCCGCTGCGCTACGAGCCCGGCTCCGGCGGCGAGATCAAGCCGCAGTTCATGATCGAGGCGATGCACCGCGCGACCAACGGGAACGCGATCGTCACCTCTGATGTCGGCCAGCACCAGATGTGGGCGGCGCAGTACTACGGGTTCGAGCAGCCGCGGCGCTGGATCAACTCAGGTGGGCTCGGCACGATGGGCTTCGGCCTACCGGCGGCGGTTGGCGCCAAGGTTGCCCGTCCCGACGAGGATGTCGTTTGCCTGGCCGGCGATGGCAGCCTGATCATGAACTGCCAGGAGCTCGCCACGTGTGTCACCGAAGGGATCCCGGTCAAGGTCTTTCTGATGAACAACGGCTACATGGGCATGGTCCGCCAGTGGCAGGAGCTCTTCTGGGACCGTCGCTACAGCGCTGTGGAGATGGGCGCCAGCCCGGATTGGGTCAAGCTGGCCGAGGCGTTCGGGGCGACCGGGATGCGCTGCGAGAACGCCGACGAGCTTGAGCGCACGATGGTCCAGGCGCTTGAGGCCGACGGCCCGGTGCTGCTCGACGTGCGCGTCGCCCAAGAGGAGAACTGCTACCCGATGATCCCGCCGGGGCAGGCGGCAAGGGACATGGTTGAGGCGCCTGAGGCTGTGAGCTGATGGAGGCGGGAACCCCTCAAGCTGTGCGGCTCGAGGACCTGCATGTGCCAGGCCAGCTGAGCGGGCGCAAGCACATCCTCTCGATCCTGGTCGAGAACAAACCGGGCGTGCTGGCGCGGATCGCCGGGCTCTTCTCGCGGCGCGGCTTCAATATCGACACGCTCGCGGTCGGCCCGACCGATGACCCGAGCGTCTCGCGCATCACCCTCACCCTCGACGGCGCGGTCCACCCGATTGACCAGGTGATCAAGCAACTGCACAAGCTCGTCAACGTGCTGAAAATCCGCGACATGGAGCCGGAGGAGACGGTCGCCCGCGAGATGGCGATGTTCAAAGTCTCCGCCGCGGTCGAGAGCCGCGCCGAGATCATCCAGTTCGCCGACATCTTCCGCGCCAAGATCGTCGACGTCTCGCGCCGCACGATGACGATCGAGGTGACCGGCTCCGCCGACAAGATCGAGGCCTTCGAGCGAATGATTCGTCCCCATGGCCTAATCGAGATGGTGAGGACTGGCGAGATTGCCATCGCTCGCGGCGGCGAGTAGCGAGCTGCTCACCGACCTTCCGGCCGCAGTCGAACGCGCTCTCGACCGCGGCGGGAGAACTCTCGTCAGCCTTACCGCTCCAGCCGAGGACGTTGACCCTTGTGCGGCCGTTCTGGCCTCACGGCTGGCGTCGGACTCCTGGTTCTGCTGGGAGCAACCAGACCGGAAATTCGCGCTGGCGGCATTGGGTAGCGCGCATGAGAGTCAATCGCGTGGCGATAAGCGCTTCGACGACGTGGCCCGTGAGTGTCTGCGCCTCAACGAGGGTGCAGTCGTCGAAGAGCCACTCGGGTTGCCGGCAGGGGCCGGGACGGTTTGGACTGGTGGGTTTGCCTTCGATCCCGAGGGGGCTGGTTCATCGCCCTGGTCCTCGTTCAGCCCCGCTTCGATGGTCCTGCCGGAGGTGTCGCTCTGTCGCCAAGGCGACGGTGCCTTCCTCACCGTCAATGCCGTTGTCTCTCCGGGTGAGGAGCCGGAGGCTGTCTCGCAGCGGATCGCCACCCGACTGGCAGGACTACGCGGCGACCCACTGCCCCTGCTCGACCCGCACCTGACCGACCGACCGGAGATCCGCAGCGTCCATCCTCCCGGCGACTTTGAAACCTCCGTCGACGCCGCAACAGAGCGGATCGCCGCCGGGGAGATGAGCAAGGTCGTCCTCGCCCGCGAGGTGACAGTCGAGGCGGCGGCGGCTCACGATCCCGCGGCGATCTTCGGCGCGCTGCGCGAGCAGTTCCCGTCCTGCTTCTGCTTCTGTCGTGGCACTCCTGAGGCGGCGTTTCTGGGCGCCAGCCCGGAGCTGCTGATCCGGCGCTCCGGCGCCGGCGCGTCGAGTGTGGCACTGGCCGGCTCGACTCGGCGCAGCTCCGATCCCGCGGTGGACGACCACCTTGGCGAGCAGCTTCTGCGCAGCGACAAGAACCGTCGCGAGCAACGGATCGTCGCCGAGCGCATCGTCCGCAAGCTGCAACCGCACGCGGTCTGGGTCGAGACCGCGCCCGAGCCCGAGGTGGTCAAGGTGGCCAACATCCAGCACCTGGCGACGCCGGTGATCGCCCAGCTCGCAGAACCGCGCTCGGCGATCGAGCTGGCCGGGCTGCTGCACCCGACCCCGGCGGTAGGCGGCGAGCCCTGGCCCGCCGCCGCAAGGACCATTGCCGAGCTGGAGCGCATGGACCGTGGCTGGTACGCCGGCCCGGTCGGCTGGATGGACGCCACCGAGGACGGCGAGTTCTGTGTAGCCCTGCGCAGCGCCCTCCTCCGCGACCGCGAGGCCCGCCTCTTCGCCGGCGTAGGCGTGGTAGCCGGCTCCGACCCCGCCGCCGAGCTGGAGGAGACCGAGGTCAAGCTCCAGGCGCTGCTGCCGCTGGTGGCCGAGTAGTAGTGATCAGGCTTCTCAACCGGGTACGACGATAGGCTGATCTAGAAATGATTACCTCTAACTGTTCCTGAAGGCCGGGTGCATCGCTCGATCCGCAAACTGCTCCCTGAGGCGGTGGGAGAGTCTCAGCTGGTGGTTGCCGCCAACGTCGACGTTCGGGGGTTCACTCGTTTCAGCGAGACTCAGGATTCGGTCTTGGCCCTCCTGTACATAAGGAAGATCTATGAACGAATTCTCTCGGATTACTTCGAGAATGCCTCGTTCTTCAAGCTGACTGGCGACGGCCTACTGCTGGTGTTTCCATGGACCGACAAAACCCTGCGGGAGGTGGTGCGCTCGGTGATCGCGGACTCATTGAAGCTGGTCGTGGACTTTCCCAATCTACTCACGAAGGATCCGGCGATCGAATTCAAGGTTCCCTCAGACGTGGGCATTGGCTTGGCTCGTGGCGCGGCCTCCCGGCTAAGGAGTCGCAACAAGACGCTCGACTATTCCGGTAGACCCTTAAATGTCGCCTCTCGTCTGATGGATCTCGCCCGGCCAGGTGGCATAGTCACCGACACGAATTTCGGATTGAGCTTGCTGACGAAGTCGGTGCGCGACAAGTTCGAGACCAACGACGTGTATGTCCCGGGATTGGCGGAACGTGAGCCGATGAGGGTCTACTCCACCTCCGGATACACCAAGATTCCGCCGAAAGCACAACAGCCGATTGTGCCGTCGGACTGGGAGCGAATCAGAGAGACGATGGAGGTAAGGGGACTTCGAGATCGAGGCCCAATCTTTACCTACTTGCTGCCTTCTTCGCCTGTGAACCCGTCAGAAATCTCGGCAGAGTTGAACACGCCGCTCTATGCGTCCGGCAAGCCCATCCCGGACGTGATGCTGACCTATCCCATCCAGTTCGAGTACGAATTGGATGCCGGCAAGCCGGCCCTTGCCCTTCGTTACGACACCGCACTCGCCATGATTCGGATGGACAAGATCCCATGGGCTCGTTCGGTCACGCTACACATCGATTACACGAAGACCGACTGACTTCCGTCGAGTGCCTTTCACAGCTTGATCTGGTGCTAGGTGGGCTCAGAGGTGAGTTAGGACAACGAGGCGGCTGCGTGGGCGGCGAGGCGACGATGGAGGTCCACGTTCATCTTGCGGTCGACCTTCACCTCGATCAGGCTGGTGCCGGCCGATAGGGCCTTGGGGAGCGCGTCGAGCGTCTCGAGGCGGCGGTGCGGGAGGTCGAAGAGTGCTGCTGCTTTCGCCACGTCCACGCCACGCGGCGTACCGAGCAGCGCCTCGAACTCGTCGCTTGCGAGCGCCTGCTCCTGTGGCAGGAAGTGGAAGATGCCGCCGCCGTCGTTGTCGATGACGACGATTCGCACCGGCGTCTCGACATCCCGCAGGGCGGCGAGGCCGCCGACGTCGTGGAGGAGGCCGAGGTCGCCGGTGACGATCGTGGTCGGTTTGCGGGTCGCCTGGGCGGCGCCGATGCCCGACGAGATCAGGCCGTCGATGCCGTTGGCGCCGCGGTTGCAGAGGAAGGTCACGTCCGTTTCCGCCGTCGGCAGGAAGGCCTCTTGGTCGCGGATCGGCATGCTCGAGGCGGTGTAGACGAGCTCGCCGTCGGCGTAGGCGGCGCCGAGGGCGAGCTGCAGGCCGGGCTCGGTGAGCTCCTCGATCGAGCTCAGCT
>JBAREU010000365.1:0-1506 GCA_049796515.1 Solirubrobacterales bacterium | reverse complement strand
GCTGCAGCCTTCCCTTGGCGCGCATCGCTTGCGTGCTGCGGGAAAGGATCTCCGCCGGGATCAGGGCGCATTTGCGGACGCCTTCCAGGAGCGACACGGACTGGCGCTCACGCACCCACTCGCGGATGAAACGGGTGAAGCAACCCGCCGAACGCGGATGCGAAGTGGCGTCGTCAGGCAGCGGCCATGCGTCGCCGGTGTAGGGGCTGCCGTCCGACAGCGTCCACGGCATCGCGTCGGACGCGATCGCGCCGCCGGGATACAGCACCGAGATGTCGAGGAGGTCGCGATGGTGCGGATTGTTCTCCGTATCCAGGATATGCCACAGCACCAGCGTGGAGGGCTCCTCCGCCTGTGCCGCCAGCAATTCCTTGCGGTCGCGGAAGCGCCGCCCGTCGGTCACGCGCTGCACCGAATCGTAGCCCAGTCCATTGCGCGTCTCGAACTCCGGATCGCTGAAGAAGGCCGCCGCCAGCACCGTCGAGCCGGTGCCGTAGGGATAGGCCTCCACCGTGATCGGCAGGCCCTGCGCCTGCGCCTTGGCGATCAGCACCGCGCAACGCTCGATGTCGGTCTTGCTGGACGAGTTGAAGTGGCAGATGTGCATATGCGCGCCGGTGGCGCCGGCATAACCGATCAGGCGGATATAGGCTTCCGCAGCACTTTCCGGATCGATGCGGGACATGTAGGCGACATGGGTGAAGGTCGCGACATCATGCGACGCCGCCAGCTGGCACACCGCGGTCAGCTCCTGGACGCCGGCGCCCGGGGCATAGGCGTTGAGGATGCCGATGCCGATGCCGCCCTCGTTCAGTCCAATGGCAAGGCGGTCGAGGATGCCGGCCACCTCGGTGTCGCTGGCCACGTTCTCGATCCAGCGGCGATCGCGCATGGCATTGCCGAACGCCTCCAGCGAGCTTTCCGCATTCGAGCCGGTCATCGCGCCGATGCGCGCAAACGCCCAGTTGGCGGCGGCGCCGTAGTTCAGCACGCGTCCCTTGTCGGCCTGGCGCTTGTACCAGGACGCGACCGGCAACACGCCGGCTTCGAGGTCGAGCGTCGTCGTCACCCCGTCGAACGCCTGCATGCGGTCGGCCGGGATCGATTGGCCGTGGGCGTGCAGGTCGATGAAGCCGGGAGCCACCACAAGCCCGGTTGCGTCGATCACCCGCTCGGCGCCGCCGAGCCCGGTGCCGACAGCGGAGATCCGGCCATCCACAACAGCCACATCGCCGATCGCGTCCATCCCGCTCGCCGGATCCACCACCCGGCCGCCACTGATTACCAAGCCACTCATTTCGTCATTCCCATGCAAGAGCTTCAGCCCCGGCAAAACAAGCCGTGGGCCACGTAAAGCCATCTCGATTCCAATAAAGGCAGATTTTCGGACCGGCGACCACCTCCGCCGACGCTGACGCATTATGCGTCCTGCAGGATCGGTGGAAACTTTCAAGTCGAGGTGTCATAGACAGGCCCGGTCACCTGCGCTTTGACCCTCGGCGGGGC
>JBAREU010000364.1:0-2314 GCA_049796515.1 Solirubrobacterales bacterium | reverse complement strand
CGCCGGTTGCGTGCGCCTCGTCGACCATCAGGCGGCAGTCGTGGCCACGGGCGAGCCAGGCCAGCTCTTCAAGCGGCGC
The DNA here is from genome assembly GCA_049796515.1 of Solirubrobacterales bacterium. Taxonomy (GTDB): domain Bacteria; phylum Actinomycetota; class Thermoleophilia; order Solirubrobacterales; family 70-9; genus VRUE01. The sequence goes on along the minus strand of JBAREU010000364.1, from coordinate 2,235 downwards.
CACGTCGCCGTCCATCGAGAAGAGTCCGTCGGTGACGATCAGCGATGCGCGCTTGCCGACCTCGCGCAGGCCCCAGGCGAGGTGTTCGACGTCGCCGTGGCGGTAGACGAAGGTTCCGGCGCGGGCGAGGCGGCAGCCGTCGACGATGCTGGCGTGGTTGAGCTCGTCGGAGAAGACGACCTCACCGCGCCCGGCCAGGGCGGAGATCGCGCCGACGTTCGCCAGATAGCCGGAGCCGAACAGCAGCGCCGCCTCGTATCCCTTGAACGCCGCCAGCCGCTCCTCCAGCCACCGGTGGCCCTCCATGTTGCCCGAGATCAGCCGCGCCGCTCCCGCCCCAGCGCCCCAGCGCAGCGCGGCGTCAGCCGCCGCCTCGCGCACCTCTGGGTGGTCGGCGAGGCCGAGGTAGTTGTTCGAGCAGAGCAGCAGCACCTCGCTCCCGTCGAGCAGGACTCGCGGCCCCTGAGCGCTCTCGATGAGCCGCAGCCGCCGCCGGAGCCCGCTCGCGCGAAGCTCCTCCAACCGCTCGGCAACGTCGGTCATGCCGCTGTCTGGCGGGCCGGGTAGGGCGGCGGCTTCTTCGCCTTCTTGACCACCCGCAGCTGGGTCGAGGGATCCCAGAAGTTGGCTTCGTCCTGGCTGTCGATCAGCTCGTCGATCGGCGTCGCCGGCGTCTCGCCGTCGAGCCAGCCGGAGCGGTTGTCGGGGCGCGGGTTGGCGCCGTTGTCGGGCTGGCGGGCGACGTTCAGCCCCAGCTCCTCGAACATCGCCCGGTCGTCCTCCGGCTCGGCGCCGAGCGTGGTGAGGAAGTTGCCCATCATCACCCCGTTGAGCCCGGCCTTGACCGCCAGCGGCTGCAGCTCGCCGAGGTTCTCGACCCGGCCGCCGCAGAGACGGAAGAGGGCGCCCGGGATGATCAGGCGGAAGATCGCCACCCACTTGACGACCTCCCACGGGTCCATCAGCGGACGGTCGCCGAACTTCGTTCCCTCGCGCGGGTTGAGCAGGTTGATCGGTACCGAGGTCGGCTCCAGCTCGGAGAGCTCGAAGGCCATCTCGACCCGTTGCCGCGGCGACTCGCCGAGGTTGAGGATGCCGCCGACGCAGGTCTCCAGCCCGGCCTCCTTGACCGCATCGATCGTCCGCAGCCGGCCCTCGTAGCGGACCGTGGTCGAGACCTCCGGGTAGTAGGAGCGCGAGGACTCGACGTTGTGGTGGACCCGCTGGATGCCCGCCTCGCGCAGCCGTTTGGCGCGGTCGCCGGACATGTGGCCGATGGAGGCGCAGCGCTTCAAATTGGTGTGCTCGGCGACCAGTTCGGCGCCAGCGACGATCTTCTCGAAGTCGCGCTTGGAGAGGCCCTGGCCCTGGGTGACCATGCAGAAGCGGTGCGCGCCCGCCGCCTCCGCCGCGCGGGCGTGCTCGAGGATCTGCTCGGGCTCCATCATCGCGTGCATCGGCGTATCGGCCTCGGCGTAGCGCGACTGGGCACAGAAGCCGCAGTCCTCGGCGCAGCCGCCCGACTTGGCGTTGACCAGCGAGCACATGTCGGTCGAGTCGCCGAAGTTGTCCTGACGCACTTTCCAGGCGCGTTCGACCAGCTCACTGATCTGCTCGCGGTCGCTCAGCTCACCAAGCGCTAGCGCCTCCTCGAAGTCGATCAGGGCGGGCATTCGGGCGCAAGGCTAGGAGCCGGCCCGGACGGTCGTGCCGGCTCGTATCGTTCATCTGCGTGAGAGCGTCGACGATCAAGCGACGGCGGCTCGCGGCGGCGGCGGTCTGCGCCCTGGCAGCCGGCGCCTTCGCCTTTGGCGTCAAGCTCGGCGACGGCTCACAGCCGCGGCCAAGCGTCGCCAGCCAGCTCACGCTGGGCCAGCTCGCCGGCCAGAGGATCGTGTTCGGTTTCTCCGGAGCCCGACCGCCGGCCCGGGTGGAGCGGATGATCCGCGCGGGCGCGGTCGCCGGCGTCATCCTCTTCTCCGACAACCTGCCCGGTCGCGCTGCCGGACGGCGCCTCATCCACCGCCTGCAGGCGATTCCGCGTCCGCCCGGCCTGCGCGACCCGTTGCTGGTCATGACCGACCAGGAGGGTGGCTTGGTGAAGCGGGTCGCTGGAGCGCCGACCACCTCGGCGCGCACAATGGGCGCGCGAGGCCCTGCCTTCAGTCGTACTGAGGGACGTCGCACCGCCGCCAACCTGCGCGACCTCGGCGTCAACGTCGACCTCGCGCCGGT
>JBAREU010000363.1:0-2958 GCA_049796515.1 Solirubrobacterales bacterium | reverse complement strand
GGGCGGGATGGAGGACGTGGTCAACCCGGCGACCGGCGAGGTGATCGCCGAGGCGCCGCTCTCGACCAAACCCGATGTCGACGCTGCGGTTGCCGCCGCCAAGGGCGCCTTCGATGGCTGGGCGGCGACGCCGCCGGGCGAACGTGCGCGGGCGCTGCTGCGGATGGCCGACATGATCGAGGAGCGCGCCGAGGAGATCGCCGACCTCGAAGCGGCCGACGCCGGCAAGCCACGCGCTGCCGTCATCGAGGACGAAATCCCGGTGATGGCCGACCAGCTGCGCTTCTTCGCCGGCGCCGCTCGCTGCCTGGAGGGGCGCGCCGCGGGCGAGTACATGGAGGGCCACACCTCCTTCATCCGCCGCGAGCCGCACGGCGTGGTCGGCCAGATAACCCCCTGGAACTACCCGCTGGTGATGGCGATCTGGAAGATCGGCCCAGCGCTAGGTGCCGGCAACACCGTCGTGCTCAAGCCGGCCGAGACGACGCCGCTGACCACGCTGCTCTTCGCCGAGTGGTGCGCCGATCTGCTGCCGCCGGGTGTGCTCAACGCGATCGGTGGCCACGGCGAGCCGACCGGGGCCGAGCTGGTCACCCATCCCGACGTCGAGATGATCTGCCTGACCGGCTCGCCGCCGACCGGCAAGTGGATCGCCAAGGCGGCTGCCGACACGCTCAAGCGCGTCCACCTCGAGCTCGGCGGCAAGGCGCCGGTGATCGTCTTTGACGACGTCGATATGGAGACGGCGATGGAGACGATCGCCGGGACCGGCTACTACAACGCCGGCCAGGACTGCACCGCGGCGACCCGGGTGCTGGCCTCAAAGGGCGTGTACGACGACGTCGTCGACGGTTTGGTGGGCGAAGCGAAGGGGCTGGTGCTTGGCGACACCCTGTCCGCCGACACCACGCTCGGCCCGCTCAACTCCCAGCGACAGCGCGAGCGGGTCGAGGGCTTCCTCGAGCGCAAGCCGGGCAACGCCGAGGTCGTCACCGGCGGCTCGCAGCCCGACCTGCCCGGCTACTTCCTCGAACCGGCGGTCGTCGCCGGCCTCGAACAGGGCGACGAGATGATCCAGGACGAGATCTTCGGCCCGGTGATCACCGTGCAGCCGTTCAGCGACGAGGAGAAGGCGATCGAGTGGGCCAACGGCACCCGCTACGGCCTCGCTTCATCGGTCTGGACCCGCGACGTGGGCCGCGCGATGCGCGTCGCCAACGCCCTGCGCTTCGGCTGCGTCTGGATCAACGACCACATCCCGCTCGTCTCCGAGATGCCCCACGGCGGCTACAAGCAGTCCGGCTACGGCAAGGATCTCTCCATCTACGCGCTAGAGGACTACACCGAGATCAAGCACGTGATGATCAACCTCGAATAGCCGCTGCAGAATTTACAAACTTGTGATCCACATGTGACATTCTGTCTGCGATAATGCTGGGATGGAGGCCGTGAGGGAGAGCTGGACCGATGAGCGTCTCGACTACCTGAATCATCGGGTCGATGACGGCTTCAAGCAGGTCGATGAGCGTTTCGGCCGGCTGGAATCTCGTGTCGAGCGCATAGACAATCGCCTCGATGACCTGAACAAGACCATCATCCAGTTCGGCTTCGGCATGATCGCCACGATGCTGGTCGGTTTTCTCACGGTCCTCGCGACGACGCTCTGATCGGCGCGTCCGCTGTGGATCGATACGCTCGGGCGGTGATGTCGATCGGCAGGGGACTTGCGACCGCGGCGGCGGTGCTGGCGGCGGTCGTCTTTATTGCCGCGGCGCCGGCGCCGGAGGAGGGGGATCGCTGTCACGGGCGGATCCCGGAGATCGTCGGCGACGACGGGCCGAACGTTCTGCGCGGCACGCCCGAGCGCGACGTCATCTGGGGCGGCGGGGGTGACGACGAAATCCTCGGCAGCCTCGGCAACGACCTGATCTGCGGCGGCCTCGGCAACGATCTGATCCACGGCGGGCGCGGCAACGACGAGGTCGACGGCGGGGCCGGCACCGATCGCGTGATCGGCGACCTCGGCGACGACAAGATCATGGGCGGCACCGGCGATGCCGACGAGGTCGCCGGCAGCCTCGGCATCGACACGATCAACGGCGGCCCCGGCGAATTCGACCTCGTCCACGGCGACTACGGCTACGACCGCATGGACGGCGGCCCCGGCATCACCGACATCGCCTCCTTCGCGACCAAGATCGCCGGCGGCCGGGGTGCCGGCGTCTGGGTCTCGCTGAGGGCACACAAGGCGCGCGGCGACGGCCACGATCGCCTCTTCCGGCTGGAGAGCCTCGAAGGCTCGGCCTTCCGCGACACCCTGATCGGCAGCAAGGCCGATAACCGGATCAACGGCGGCCCGGGCGACGACACGATCCGCGGCGGCGGCGGGGTCGACGAGCTCGTCGGCGGCCAGGGGACCGACGGCTGCGAGGGCGCCAAGGGACGCACACTCTCCTGCGGCAAGGAGGGTCCGGTGAAGGCCACCGCCTACGTCCAGCTCGACCGCACCCGAGGTGGCGGCGGCGGGCTGACGATCGTCGGCGGTGGCGGCAACGACGTCTTCACCGCGCTCGCCTACGACGATGCGACGCAGACCTTCGGCATTGCCGCGACCACGGGGATCGCCACCGGCCCGGGCTGCACGAGGCGCGTCGAAGACCCCAATCAGGCGATCTGCGAAGTCGGTGGTCCGGCGCGCTGGGTGATGGCCGACCTCGGCCCCGGCAACGACAGGCTCAGGGTCGAAGGCTCACTCGCCGGCGCGGCCAACATCCGCATCGCCGGCGGCTTCGGCAACGACACGATCAAAGCCGGCCCGGAGGACGACCTGATCGAGTCCGGTCCCGGCGCTGACAAGCTCTACGGGGGCGATGGTGCGGATGGCCTCGTCGGCGGCCTGCCCGGGCCAACCTTCCTCTACGGCGAAGGCGATGGCGACCTGCTCGCCGCCGGCGGCGG
>JBAREU010000362.1:0-3988 GCA_049796515.1 Solirubrobacterales bacterium | reverse complement strand
GATTGCCGAAGGATTTCGCCGAGCGCTATCCGCATCAGCTCTCCGGCGGCCAGGCGCGCCGCTCACGCCCGGCGCCCCAGCCGACTTCCTGCTGCTGCGTGGCGACTCGCCGGAGCTCGGTCTCGGCGACCTCGCCTCCGACCTCGTCTACGCGGCGAGCGGCTCGGTCGTCGACACGACGATCGTCGCCGGCCGCGTGTTGATGAGCGGCGGGGAGGTCGAGGGGATGTCGGAGATCGTCGTTAAGACGAGGGAAAGAGCGGAGCGGCTGGGTATAGGCTCGAACTGAGTGCCAGCTGCAGTTCGCTTTGAGAACGCGACGAAGCGCTACCCCGGCGCGACCGAGGCTGCGGTCGACCATCTCAACCTCGAGATCGCAGCCGGCGAGGTCTGCGTCCTGGTCGGACCCTCGGGCTGCGGCAAGACGACCGCGATGCGCATGGTCAACCGCATGGTCGAGCCGAGCGAGGGCGACGTGAAGATCGGCGGCGAGTCGGTGCGCGAGCGCGACCCGGCGCGGCTGCGGCGCGAGACCGGCTACGTGATCCAGCAGGTCGGCCTCTTCCCGCACCGCACGGTGGCCGAGAACATCGCGGCCGTGCCGCGGCTACTGGGCTGGAGCAAGGAGCGCACGCGGGCGCGGACGGTGGAATTACTGGAGCTGATCGGCCTCGATCCGGAGCTGGGCGAGCGCTACCCGGCGCAGCTCTCCGGCGGTCAACAACAGCGCGTCGGGGTGGCGCGGGCGCTCGCCGCCGATCCGCTGGTAATGCTGATGGACGAGCCCTTCGGCGCGATCGACCCGATCAACCGCGAGCGCCTGCAGAACGAGTTCCTCCGCCTGCAGGCGGAGATCCGCAAGACCGTCCTCTTTGTCACCCACGACATCGACGAGGCGATCAAGATGGGCGACCGGATCGCGGTGATGCGCAAGGGGGGTCGGGTGGCGCAGTACGCGACCCCGGCGGAGCTGCTGATGGCGCCCGCCGACGAGTTCGTCGAGGACTTCGTCGGTGCCGACCGGGCGCTGAAGCGGCTGGCACTGATGCGCGTCTCCGACATCGACCTCTGGGAAGCGCCGCTCGCCTACGTCGGCCAGCCGACGGCCGAGGTGCGGGCGAAGCTGCGCGGTGCCGAGGTTCCCTACCCGCTGCTGGTCGACTCCGAGCGGCGGCCGCAGGGCTGGCTCTCCGAGCGGGACCTCGCCGCCGAGACGGTGCCCGCCCGGCCCGACTCGCCGCTGGGGCCACTGCTCGAGCTCGACGACGTGATGCGCGACGCGCTCGCCGACCTACTGCAGGGCGAGGCCCAGTACGCGGCGGTCGCCGACCACCGGGGGCAGATCGCCGGTGTGCTCTCGATCGAGATCATTTCCGAGTTCCTCGGCTCGCCCGCCGCGAGGACCGAGGAGCACGGCGCCGTGGAGCGACCGCATGACTAGCGCCGCGGCGGCGATTCCGCTGGCTGCCGTGGGCGAAGTCGGCGAAGGGTTCTTCAAAGAACGCACTTCCGACACCCTCCCCTGTCAGGCAACGGACGCGCTCTTCTGCTTCGACTGGGCGAGAGAGAACATCGGTGAGTACTGGACGCCGGCCGTCGAACACGTCGAACTGGTCGCGATCTCAGTCCTCGTCGGCTTCGCGATCGCCTTCGCGCTCTCGCTGCTGGCACACCGACACCGCTGGCTGCAACCGCCACTGCTGGCCGGCACGGGCATCCTCTACACGATCCCCAGCATCGCCTTCTTCTTCCTGCTGCTGCCGATCACCGGCTTCGGCCGCGACACGGCAATCATCGCCCTCAGCGCCTACACGCTGCAGATCATCTACCGCAACACGATCGTCGGGCTCGCCAACGTTCCGCCCTCGGTCAGGGACGCGGCGCGCGGCATGGGTCTGACCGACCGGCAGATCCTCTGGCGGGTCGAGCTGCCGCTGGCGACGCCGGAGATCGTCGCCGGCCTACGGATCGCGACGGTGAGCACCGTCGCGCTGGCGACGCTCGCGGTCTTCATCAGTGCCGGCGGCCTTGGGGCGAAAATCTACGCCGAAGGGAATCTCACCTTCCAGACGGGGATCATCATCGCCGGCGGTCTCGCGATCCTGATCGCGATCGCCTTCGACGCCATCTTGTTCGCGATCCAGCGCCTGGCGACTCCCTGGCGGCGAACGGCGGCGGCATGACCACGATCGGCCTCCCCCACCCCGTCCTCGCCTCCTTCCAGGGCGCGATCGAATTCATCTTCACCCCCCAGACCTCCAGCGTGACCGGCGGCGAGAAGGTCGGCGGCCTCGAACAGGTGATCGAACTGACCCTCACCCAGCTCGAAGTCACCTTTCTGGCCCTGGCGTTGGCCCTGGTCGTGGCGCTGCCGATCGGCCTCTACCTCGGTCACCGCGGTACCGGCGAACTGCTGGCGATCGGGCTCGGCAACGCCGGCCGGGCAATCCCCGAGCTCGCCCTGATCGCCTTCATGGCGGCGGCGATCGGCGTCGGCCTGCTCAACGTGACGATCGCGCTGGCGATCCTCGGCATCCCGCCGATCCTCACCAATGCCTTCGTCGGCATCCGCCAGGTGGACCGCAACAGCGTCGACGCCGCCCGCGGCATGGGTATGACCGAGCTCGAAGTCCTGCGCAAGGTCGAGATGCCGCTGGCGATCCCGACCCTGATGACCGGCGTCCGCACGGCGACGATCAACATCGTCGCGACGGCGACGATCGCCCCTCTCGCCGGCGTACTCACCCTCGGCGACTTCATCATCAACCGCAACGTCTACGGCGACGACGGCGTGCTGGCCGGGGCGATCCTCGTCGCCCTACTCGCTCTCGCCCTCGAGTTCCTGCTGGCCGGCTTGCAACGTCTGCTCACTTCGCGAGGCTTGAAGGTAAGTCCCGCCTGACCCTTACCGCATTGACCGCACTCAATCGACAAGAGAGGAACTAACAGTGAGAACCACGTCCAACCGGGCGCGCGCCGCCATCGCGGTGCTGCTCGCGCTCTTCCTCAGCCTCGGGGTCGCGGCATGCGGCTCCGACGATGATGACGACACCACCAGCGGCGGTGAAGGCGGTGGCGCAATCGTCTCCAACCCCGACAACGGCAAAGTGACCCTCACCGTGGGCTCGAAGAACTTCACCGAACAGATAGTGCTCGGCGAGGTCTACGCGCAGGCGCTCGAAGCCGCCGGGTACAAAGTGGACAAACGCCTCAACCTGGGTTCCGAAACGGTGGCCCGGCAGGCGGTCAAATCGAAACAGATCTCCGGCTATCCGGAGTACGTCAGCACCGCCCTGACCTCCTTCTTCGAAGTCGAACCGGAGGAAGTTCCCGCCGACGCAACCGAAGCCTATGAAGAGGCAAAAGCGGACTTCGAAAAAGAAGGGCTGACGGCGTTCCCACCGACCCCGTTCGCCAGCGCCAACGCGGTCGGCACGCTGAAGAAAACGGCCGAAGAACGCGACCTGAAAACGGTCTCCGATCTCGAAGGCCAGTCGGAAGAAATGACCCTCTACGGCTCGCCCGAGTGCCGCCAGCGGATCGACTGCCTGGCCGGCCTCGAAAAACTGTACGGGCTCAAATTCCAAAAATTCGTCCCGGTCGACATCGGCCTCCGCTACACCGTGCTCGACAAGGGCCAAGCCGACCTATCGATTCTCTTCACCACCGACCCACAGCTCTCGGCACAGGCGGACAAGTACGTGATCCTCGAAGACGACAAAGAAGTCTTCCCCGCCGGCAACGTGATCTGGGTAACGACGCCGGAGGTCGTCGAAGAAGCCGGCCCCGACTACGAAGAGACGATCACCCAGGTGCAGGAAGGCCTGACGCTGAAAGTGATGCAGGAGCTCGGCGCCCGGGTCGAACTCGAAAAAGAACCGGCGGCCAAGGTCGCCGCCGAATACCTCGAATCAGCCGGCTACACCGGCTAACCCCCCGCAACAGCCCGCCGACGGGCCTCAAAGCGTCCTATTTGTCCGCTTTGAGG
>JBAREU010000361.1:0-13143 GCA_049796515.1 Solirubrobacterales bacterium | reverse complement strand
CCCGCACCGAGTCGTGTGCGGGATCGGCCGGCACGCCCCAGAGCTGGATCACCGAGCCCAAGACGGGGATGACCTGGGAGGTGAGCCGGGAGGCGACGGCGCGCACGTTGTACTCGCCGCCGGGCTTTATGCCGACGTCGACGATCGTCGGTACGCCCAGGATCCAGAAGCCGAGCCGCACCGCCGCTCCCGGCGGCGGCTCGAGGTTCGTGATGGGGCTGAGGAAATAGAGTTCGGGCAGGCCGATCCCGAGCGCGGCGACGCCGATCTGCGTGCTGCGGTCGCAGGGGCCGATCCCTGCGCCCCCTTCTTCGGCGAATGCCGCAGATGAGCAGCGCGGAATAGCCGTCGCGTCGCCAGAGAGACCGGGGACCTGCTCGATGATCAGGTCCTTGATCCGCTCGTCGGGGGCGAAGGGCAAGATCTCGCCGGGGAATTTTTCGGTGTAGTTGAGGCCGAAGTAGGTGGTGACGGCGAAGGGGTGCGAACCGGCCTGGGTGGCGGGCGGGTCGTCGAAGGGGATCCCCGGGGTCGCATCCAGTTCGTTGAACTGCACGTCGAAGTCGGTGAAGCCGAACTCCGCCGATGCCGGCGCGGCGAAGGCGAGCGCCAATGCGAAGGCGGCGAGGATCGCGGCGATCGTGCCGCGGCGGCGGGCGGGAGCGTTTGCGCTTCGGTTCATCGGGTCTCTCTCCTTGCTCACGTTCGGGTTGGCGCTCGCCTTGACCGGGGCCCTCATCGGCCCGCCCTCCGGCTGGCGCGCCTACAGCGAGTCGCACCCTTGCCAGCGTCCTTTGCCTTCTTCGCGAAGGCGGCGGAGCGTTTGCGCAGTGCCGCTGCTCGTTTGGGCGAGTCGGCCTGCTCTGCCTTTTGGCCCAGGAGCTTTGCCTGGCGGCTCAGCTTCGCCGCGCGCCTTGCCTGCGCGCCGCAGTTGCGGGCTTTGACCGGCTTGGGGTCGCCGGCGCCGCGGTAGCTTGCGCTTGCAGGGGTCGGGTCGTTTGGACCCGGCATGACGTTCTGGCAGGAGTCACCGACGCAAGGTGGTGGTGGGATCGGGCGGGCGAAGCCGCCGCCGATACGGGCGTCGTAGATGTCGAAGAGGCCGGGGTCGTCTGGGTCGATGCTCTCCTTGGTGCGGAAGAAGACGTCGCGCCCGCCCTCGCTGGCGTCGATGAAGATCGAGTCTTCCTCGCTTGACCCAGACGAGATCAGCTCGATGCAGCCGCCCTGCTCCTGGCAGCCGCCGGTTCCCTGCGCCTGCCACCTGTATACGTCCTGGGCGCCGTTGCTGTCGTGGGGGACGAGCGGGTCGAAGGCGTTGAAGAAGACGTGACTTCCGTCCTCGGCGATCATCCGCGGCATGTGGGTCCCGCGACGCGGGGTCGGCAGCCAGGCCGCGGCTTGGATGTTGGCGGCGAACGGACCGTCCGAGCCGATCCCTAAGAGCGGTCTCCGGTGAGGTTGCAGGAGCGCGCTGGTCTGTGGCCGGGAGCCACTCGGGTTGCAGGAGATGCAGCTGAGCTCCTCGCTGAGCGCGTCGTAGCGGTAGATCTCGATCGCCGGGTCGCCGGTGTCGAGGCTGGTGTTGTCATAGCCGGTGAGGCTTGCCTGCGACTGGAAGAACAGGTGGCGGCCGTCCGGCGTCACCTGGCTGAAGTCGTTCGGCACGGTCTTGCTGTTCGCGACGCCATAGTCTTCAGGACCGGATTGATCGGTCTCGGTGAGCGTGGCGATGAAGGTCTTCGAGCCTTCCTGGTCCAGATAGAGGTTGGGTTGCCCGGCCGTCGCTCCGGCCGCGAGGGCTTCCCTGGAGAGGAAGTAGACGCGGGAGGCGTCGTCGCTGACACCCAGCACGCCCTTCATCTGGGTCACTTCGCCCGCGATCAGGCTCGGCGTTTCGCTGTCGACGTCGAACCTGTAGAGATCTCCATTGCCGGTGCCGAAGAGATTGGTGGCGAAGATGACCTTCGAGCCGTCGGTGCTGGCGCCCCAGTAGGTGGCTTTGTTACCGGACGGCACCGATCCCGATACCGGGACGGTCGTTTCGCCGTCGATCCGCGCGTAGATGGTGCCGCTGTCTCCGAACGTGCCGTTCAAGGCACCCGTCCAGAAGATCCGCGAGCCGTCCTCGGAGATCGCGTGGCGGGTATTTCCTCTTTGGAAGGGAACATTGCTGCTGTTGCCCGCCGCTCCCAATGAGTTTTCATTGACGGCCGGTTCTCCATTCGGCAGGATGCTGACCAGCTCCAGCTGGCCGTTGTGGTAGTCGTAGATTTGGTATGGCTGGCCCGGAGCGGCGTCGGGGGTGAGCTGCGCCGGGGCGACGAAAAGCGTGTGGCTGCCGTCCTCCGAGAAGCCCATGAAGCTCACCCCGCTCATGATTTTGAGTGGCGTCGGAGAGTAGAGTTGAGTGGTCAAGGCGGTGCGGGCGCCGGTCAGCGTGTCGACCAGGTAGTAGTTGGCATACCCCGATAGGGCGTCTGGGGTGAGCGGCGGCAGCCCGTCGTCGAAGAGGAAGCCGGTCGAGAGATCCTCGGTGAAGCCGCCGTAGGTCCCCGTCTGGTAGACCAGGTGGTAGGAGGGTTCGTTGAAGACGGCGTCTCCTTCGTGCAGCGGGTTGATCGCGTCGGTCGACCAGCCAGCGGCGCCGCGGGTGGCGATGAACTGGTTGAACAGCAGGTTGTTTTCGGCGTCGGCGAAGGACTTCTCGGAGGTGTAGGCGAGCTTGCCGCCGTCGAGCGCACTCTGTTCGACCCCTGGGAAGTAGTTCCCCCCGCTTAGCCCAGGCACGACTTCGGCACCGTTTTTGTCCACTGGGCTGACCATCTCGTAAGCGCGGCAGTCGGGCAGCGTCGCCGAGGCTCCGATGCGGAGGGTCTGGTTGGGACAGTTGGTCTCGGGGACGAGGGGCTCATAGGTGGTGAGCGTGCGGTCCGGACCCGGGGTCGCCCCGTCGCCGTTGGTCGCCACGACGCGGTAGTGGTAGGTCGTGCCGGGCTGGAGCCCTTCGAGCAACCTGCTCACCGTGTGTAGGGAGCTGTCGGAGCCGACCGCGATCTGGGGGCTCTGATTGCCGTAGCCGGTCGTCGTCCCCCACTCGAAGCGGTAGGTCGTCGCCAGACCTTCGGGATTGACTTCGGCTTTCAGGACCGCATCGGTGCGGACGACGTTCTGCGACCAGGTGGCGGAGACCGTCGGCGCGGCGGCGCTGGCCAGGGGGGCGATCGCAGCCATCACGACAAGAGACGCCACGAAGGCAAAGATCGAGGTCACAGTCCGCCTGGTTTTGGGCGCACTGCCCCCTTTGGCGGTGAGCGAGGCACCACGGGTGGCAATCGCTCCACGGAAGATGCCGCCGAGGCCCTTGGCCTGGCGCTGATTCGATCCCGCGGTCGATGCCTTCGCGTGGCTTCTCACGTAGCTCTCTCCTTGTCCCTGAGCCCCTCTGCCGGCCGCTTCCCTTTGCGGCCCCTGTGGCTCGGTTTCCCTGTTCCCTGTCCCCGATGTGCGGCTAGCGCCGCTTTCGGGGGTTAACTACTGAACTACTTCGTACATGAAGTAGGCGTGAGTGAAACACGGAATGTTCCAAGCGTCAAGAAAAAGAGCGTGTTCCTAGAAGTTCAGAATTTGCTCTTGGCGCCATTAATTGGCTCTAGAGAGCGGAGAAACCATTGGTACGCGCGCGTAATCCAGCGTATTCGTGTTCGGCCGTCGGCAACAGAGGGGTTCTTGATCCACGACCACTCCTAGTCAAGCTGCTGAGCCTCGTCGGATAGCGTCACGATCGAGGTTCGTGATGGGATCGAAGTCCGACGTGGCCTTTCCAGACGACGACGCATGGCGCAGCCTGCGTAACTGGGTTGTGCACAACCCAGTGGCCGACGTCGGGCAACTCCACCACGCGCTAGCCGCCCTTGGCCGGACCCCCTCCTGGCGCGAGCTCGCGGCGGCACTGGAGCTGTTCGGAAAACGCGCACCCAGCGGAGCTCCGCCGTTCCTCGCCGGCTTCGTCAGCCAGCTGGCTGCCGCGCGCGGAGCGGAAAGGCTTCTCGATCCGTTCGCGACGTCACCGACGATGATCGCGGCGCTCGCCGAGTGCATTCCCGCTGCGCAAGCGGTTGCGCTGACGCCGAACGAGTGGGTCGAGCAGTCCGGGCGGTCCGTGGCGCCCGGTGTTGAGTGGCAGGTAGGGGTGCCGTCCGAGACCCTCCTCTCGCTGGACGGCCAGTTTGATTTCGTTGCGGCCACGCCGCCGCTGGGCGTCCGCAATGGGCGCTTTCCCATCCGTCCGGGGCTCGGCGAGTACGCGAACTCACTCATGGTCGACCTGGGCGAACGGGTCGCCTTTGGCGGAGCGCTCGCCGTTCTCGTCGCCGACGGGTTCTTTTTTCGGACCGACGCCCAGCGGACGCGAGCCGCCCTCGCAGATCTCGGCCTGCGCGTCGAGGCGGCGATCTCCGTGGAGGGAGGACTGCGGCCCCAGAGCGAGATCCCGACGAGCCTCCTCCTAATCACCCATGGGGATCCGCTCGACACACTCTTTGTCGGACGGCTCGACTCCGCCATCGACCCGGGCGTGCTCATCGAGAACCTGAGCCACAGGCGCCCCGGCGAGTTCATGCAGCTCGGTTTGCTCTACCCAACGGAGCGCTATCGCGGCTGGCATGCGGTGCTCAACGAGCGCGAGCTGCTGGTTGGCCTCAGCGAGCTGCGAACGCCCATCGTCGAGCTCAACGAGATCGCAGTCGCCTTCGTGCGGCTGCCGGCTGACGATGTCGAGGCCAGCAACAGCATCTACGTGCCGGAGTTCCCGCGATCGCAAGTGCGCATCGAACCGCCCGACAAACCCCGTGGCTATACGCGTATCGATCTCGACCCCGAACGCGCGAACGCGCGGTGGGTGGCGACGTGGTTGAACGAGCCGCTGGGCCGAACGGCGCGGCTCGCGCTCGCCTCCGGCGCGACCATTGAGCGCGTCCGCTCGCAGGACCTCCGCCGCCTGCTGGTCGCGCTGCCCTCGGTCGAGGACCAGGCTAAGGCGACCAGCATTGGGCAGGAGCTTCAGCTGATCGCCGGCGAAATTGCAAACACCCGAACCGGGCTCTACACGGGGAAGCTCGAGGTTCGGCAGGCGCACAGCTTTCTGGACCGCGTCCGCGGCGCCTTCATTGACGAACCCGACGCGGCCTCCACGGCGCCGACGGTCGAGACCTGGATCGAGCGGCTGCCGTTCCCGCTCGCGAGCGTCGGGCGGATGTATCTCGCCGTACAACCGACACGTGAAAAATTTGATCACCTCGAGCACTTCTTCGAGGCCTACACAATCTTCATGGCAACCGTCATGTTCAGCGCCGTACAACGCGACGCGCAGATCTACCAAGAGACCGTGGCGAAAATTCGCAGCGGCGGCGAACCCGGGCGGTCGATCCTCGACCGCGCCGACTTCCACACGTGGATCAACCTCGGTCGCACGGTGGCCAAGCGCATCCGCGAGCGCCTCAACGCCGACAAGTCAGACGAGATCCGCGCCACCCTCTTCGGCAGCCTGCAGGCCGACTTCGTGGATGCCACTGTTGCCGGCGACTACTGGAGCGCGCTCGACGCCGCTCGCCTTATCCGCAACGAGCGCGGGCACGGCGGGGTTGAGGGCGAACGGTGGCTGAGGGGCAAGCTGGCACGCCTGGAGGCCTCCATGAACGACCTGCGCCTTCTGGCCCCTCACGCGTTCGTGGCGGTGGATCTCCTCCGACCCGGAAGTGCCGAACAAGGAGACGACGACATATTCACCTTCGATCGGGCCCAACGGCTGATGGGGTCCAACATGATGTTTGCCGAGCGGGAGGTTCACAGCACCGCCTCGATGCGCGGCCGCGGCCTCTATCTCGTGCCGGCCTCCGGGGTCGCCGAGAACCCACTGCAGCTGCTCCCGCTCATCCAGTTGCGCGAGGTCCCGGACACCGAGGAGCGCGCGGTCTACTACTACAACCGACGTCTACGTCCCGATGAAGGCGACGGGTTTCGCTTCGTCTCCTACCACTTCGAGGGCCGACCGGAAGAGCAGGTGGTCGATCCCGACCTCGCCACCCTGATCGCGGACCTCACGCCAGAGAGCGCGAGCTAGGCACGCCGTTCAACGCTTGGGCCGAGATCGCGGCCCGGATGCGGAAGTCGTTTCCGCGATCAGGCGGCGCTGGCTGGCAAGCCATCGCGGTGGCGGCGGATCGTCAGCCGCGGGCGTTTCAGCTCGATGGGCAAACGGAATCGGCGCCAGCGCGAAGCGAACTCCGACCGCGCGGCCAAGTGCCGCAACCATCGAGAGCTTCAGGTTCTCGCTGTCGTTGAGGATTCGACTGACGCGGGCCTCGCTGACACGGAGCCGATCGGCGAGCTCGCGCTGAGTGATGCCGTTGGTCTCCATCAGGCCTCTAACGACCTGAATCACCGAGTCGGCGAGCAATTCGGCCTCATAGCCGGTCTGGATCGACATCGACTCGGTCTCAGCGCGATCCTTTCCGCTTACCTTTCCCGGGCGGGCGCTCATGCTTCTTCCCGGCGTAGTCCCGCAGCGCTTTGTCGGCAGCCCTGACGTCCTCCGGCCGCAACTTCGGCTGACGCTTGTCGACACCGCGCACGCAGAGGATCCGGTCCCCCTCCACGGTGCAGAGCATCCTCAGCTGAGGCCCCTTGCTGCCGGGTGTCGTGATTTTCAACTCGTAGAGCTTGTGCGTCGCGCCGGAGACCTTTTCCGCCCGACCCACCACAGGCGCGCCCACGCACAGACAGCGGGTCAGGTACTCCATCGCGGCGTCGAACTTCGCCCAATTGCGCGCGGAAAGCGCTAGGGCGAAGCGGTCCGCCTGGGGGGTGATTGGGTGAGCTGAGAAGCCGTTGCATTCGAAAAGTTTGGGACCCATGGTCCGACCTCCTTGTAGAGGGCGGACCCGGTGTCAGTGGCTTTGAACCGCTCCCGCCTCGATCAGAAACTGTCTGGATGGATCGAGGCCCGATGGAGCATTCGGAGCTATCACCTCAGCAAGCTGCTCGAGAATTCTTGGGATCGAGGTTTCGAGGTCGATTCGGAAACGGACGGCCGTTGTCCAGCCCGGCGGGGACTTAAGGATCGCCAGCAACACCTTGGGCACGGACACGTTCCGCAGGCGGGCGGCAACACGCGAGAGAAGGGCGTCACCCACTTCGAGAAGCCAGGTGCGAACGGCGGCTCTCCTTGACCGTCTGGCCCACCGAGCGCGCCGCAGCATCCCCAGTACCTGGCGGCGGTGGAGAAAGGTGCGAAGGTCGAAAACGCCGTAGTTGGGGTGGGCCTTGACCTCTACCGCGACCCGGGCGAGCGCGTTGGTGATGTACAAGTTCCAGGCGCCGAGGCCCTTCGCGAGCCAGTCCCGCTGTCCCTGTTTGAGGGGGGAAGACGCCCGCTGGAAAGCCTTGAAGTAGTCCGGCTCGTAGCTAGCGAAGTTCGGCGTGCACTCGCCTGCAGACAGACTCCGAACGTCGAACTTGGAGAAATTCGCCGTGAAGGAGTCGAGCTTCGCGGAGCTGAACGCCAGGGAATCGAGCTTTGCGGAGTTCGCCATGAACGCGTCGAACTTCGGCAGGTCGACTCCCTTGAAGGTGGGTGGCCTAAGGCCCTTCATTGGATCCCACTGGTTCATACCTTTAGCATAACAGTAGCGTCAAGCGCCTATGCCTATATTCTGGCTGCTCGGTCCATGAGAGGACGAGAGGCGGTTGCATGAGAAGCGTGATTGCGGCATGAACAGTGGCGGCGCGCCGCGTAGCGGTGGCCGCGCTCGAGATCGGGTAGATGCAGTAATGCAAGGTCGTCAAATCATGCTGAAGGAGGAGGAAGCGCAGTGAAGATGCCACCGGTCGTATCCCCAACGGAGTGGGAGGCCGCTCGCCAAGAGCTGCTGGTGAAGGAGAAGGGGCTGACCCGCGCCCGTGATGCACTGGCCGCCGAACGTCGCCGCATGCCGAGGATGGAGGTTCAGAAGGAATACCGCTTCGAGGGCTCGAACGGCCCGGCCGGCCTGCTCGACGTGTTCGCCGGCCGCCGCCAGCTGATCGTCTACCGCTTCTTCTTCGAGCCCGGGGTGCGCGGCTGGCCCGAGCGGGGCTGCGGCGGCTGCTCCTTCCTTGCCGATCAGGTCGCCCACCTCGCCCACCTCAACGCCCGCGATACCACCCTGGCGTTCGTCTCGCGCGCGCCGCAGCCGGATATCGAGCGCTGGAAGGCCCGCATGGGCTGGGAGATCCCCTGGTACACCATCGTCGACGACTTCGACGCCGACTTCGGGGTCGACGAATGGCACGGCACCAACGCCTTCTTCCGCGACGGCGACCGTATCTTCCGCACCTACTTCGTCAACAACCGCGGCGACGAATCGATGGGGAGCACCTGGAGCTACCTCGACCTGACTGCGCTCGGACGCCAAGAGGAGTGGGAGGATTCCCCCGAGGGTTACCCCCAATCCCCGCCCTACCAATGGTGGAATCTGCACGACGAGTACGGCGAGCCCGCATGATCCCGACCTAATGTCGGGCAGGACAGCGGATTGAAAGGAGGATGGTCCTCCGCGCGGGGAGCGGAATCGCGGCGTCAATGCGACCGGAATGCGACCGCCAGGCAGCAGGCCTCCCTACCATCGAGCACATGGCGATCAAAAAGATGGAACACGTCGGGATCGTGGTCGACGATCTGGAGGCCGCAATCGAGTTCTTCGTCGAGCTGGGACTAGAGTCGGGAGGCACGGGCCAGGTCGAGGGTGAGTGGGTAGACCGCATCATCGCGCTCGAAGGGACCAAGGCTGAGTTAGCAATGCTGCAAACCCCGGACGGCGACGTAGAAATCGAGCTGGTGAAGTTCCACTCGCCACCGATCCAGGGCGGCGATCCGCAGGCCCCCTCGAACACTCCAGGTCTCCGTCACCTCTCCTTCCTAGTCGAGGACATCGACGCCGTAGTCGCCGGCCTACAAGCCCGCGGCACCGATCTCGTCGGCGAGCTGGTGCGCTACGAGAACAGCTACCGGCTCTGCTACGTCCGCGGCCCCGAGGGAATCATCATCGAGCTGGCAGAAAAGATCGGCTGATGCATCCAGTCAGCCGCCGACCCTTGAACCGGGGATTACCGGGCCGCATTCAGCCCGGCCTAGAGAGCGGAATCCCCGGTTCAATTGAAGGACGGGAGCCGTCGCTTGCTCAAGCTGTTTGCGGCGATGATGTGACTGAGATGCAACTTGATCGTCGCGATCGAAACGACTGAAGGTCAGATGGTCATTCGCAGAGGAATGCCGAGTGCCGGTTCAGTGATTGCTCGGAGGATGTCCGAAAGCTGTGGGAGACGGCGGACCCTTCCCGGCCGTGCTCGAATCGCCACACACCGACAGCCCGGGATTGGATGGCGATCACCACAGTCGCGACAAAGAACGGTTTCTTCTTGACGGAATAGAGCCGGCGCCAGATTGCAGCGCGCCGCTTGCAGGGCCACAATCGAAGGCCCCGCCCATCGCCGCGTTGTAAGCCATTCGATCCGATCAGGTCCGTCACGCAACAACCACTGGCGGGGGACGAGTATCTCGCGTGCAAAGAAGTCAGCAAACCACTCGGGGCCAGCAGGGGCAGCGACGGAGAATACGCCTCGACGTTCCAGGACGTGAGCGAGCTCGTGGGCAAAGGTAAACACCGCTGAGGTCCCCGGGGGGTGACTGCGATTCAGAAGAATTCGATCCGCCCCTAAGGTCAACCCCAATAATTCTCGACCAAGGCGGCGTCGCTCAACGCGCACCCCGAGCCGGCGGGCGGTTGGCTCAATCTCAAACGGCGTAAATAAGGTAGGGCGAAGCTGCCTGACAAACTCGTCTACCTCCTGCGCAAGGACGGGTGGTAGAGGGTGGCTAGTCAAGCCCATCCGTCTCCTCGTCGAGCAGGCCGGGTTGACGATCCTGACCTTTTCCGAAACTGGAGGTCTGGGAGCTCCGGTTTGCCCGGGCCACCGCACGCATCTGCTCGACTGCCGCCTCTAGAGAGATAGGAGCCGAAGCTGCAACCCCCCGAGTTGCCTCAATCAGGCTTTGGCGCTCAGAGATATCCCAACTCTCACTCTTGGCGTGAAGATCGAAGACCGCGGCAAGATAGGGCTCCTCAACCTCGGTCGGTGCGTAGCGAGAGCGGAGCTTGAAGCGCTCGCGCGCGGCGCCCGCAACAAGACGACACTTACCGCGGTCCTCAGCTACTTCGGGATGCATAAAGACGCCGATCCTCCACAGCCTGGCGTGCGCATCGTTCAAAGCGGCTACTCGACCGCTATGCCGAGCATCCCACTCCTCAAAGGTCGTAACCGTGTCATCGGCAAGCAACACCCGAACCTTCGCCAACTTCGCCATCATCCCGGGCTTCGGAAGATGGACAAGAACGTCGCCTGGTTCTAGGCCAGCCTGAGCGGCGAGTTCATCCTCCAGCCGCCGACGCTCATCGGCTTCGCCATAGCGAGCCCATATATCGGCCGCATGGACATCGACGTCATCATCCGCAACAGCGAGGTAACGCAATTTGTAGAGGCGCCTTTCGTAGAGAAGACGGCCGATCTCTCGAACGTGCTCGCGAAGCTCTGAATCGCTGGTGATCTCTAGCTGCCACGTATCAGCAAGGTTAGGTTCAGCAAGAATGGCGAGAAGAGTGTCGTCACCGAGGGTGTCGAAGTTGGTGTCTTCATCGGCAAGGGATAGAAGGCTCACAGCGCGGCCAATCATCACCGAAGCGGCGTTCTTTGCGTGGTGAAAAAAGACACGCTCGGCCAACTCATAGCGAAACGTAAGAAGCTTCAAGATCTCGGACTCGACATCGGGTCGCGGCATCCCGTGCTTATCAAGACGTAGCGCCATACGCCAACGGTTAGTAGGGATCGGTACATCGGCGGGCGTAATACTGAAAAAGTCAAGAAAACGCTCGCCAATCGCAACCGGCATCCCACACGCAGAGAGATCGCGTTCTATGTAGTCAAGTGCATCTGCACAGACCGTGTTGCCAACAATGTCAGCGACATAGGCATAAGGACCTAGCCGGCTGAACTGGACCTCGTCGTCACTCATCTCCTTCTCGGCAGACGTCCGTGCGGGCCCAGCATGCAAAACCTCAAGAAGAAGATCGAGCTCGCTCGCACTGTCAGCAGAAGCCTTTGGCAAGCTCTTCTCGAGAATCTCCCTTATGGGGCTATTGACAAGCAGGCGGTGAATTCGCTCGTGATTTTCGTCATGGCGGACCATGAGACCGAACTCATCCTCAAGGGTGTGTCCATAGGGAACATGCGTGAGATCGTGAAGTAGGGCGCCAAGACGAGCTACTCGCCATCCCGTGTCATCGATCTCTGCCGCCGGCGCATCACGATCTGGCTTCACTTTGGCGGCATCGATGATCTGCTGGGCTTTCGCCAGGGCGCCGAGTGAATGCTCGAAGCGACTATGGGTCGCCCCAGGAAATACAAAATCACTAGTCCCAAGCTGCTTGATTCGACGTAGCCGCTGGAATTGCGGCGTATCGATCACGTCGATCTCTGGCCCATAGAGATAAACCGTGCCGGTCCTGCGCACGGTAAACGTCTTCATCGGGGCGTCAGGCCCGTAGGGATTACCGTTATGCGGAGTCTCGGACATCATGCAATCTTAGGCCTTTAGTCTCCAGAGACTCCCGCGCTGGGCGGACGGCACGCCCAAGCCCATCCCTTCCCAATTTGCAGGCATCTGAGCATCGACGCGCCGTGTACGGCGGCCTTCTGCCTCGCTCGCTATCCAGACGCCCTGCATCCGTTGTCGCAAGGAGGGAATCGGCATCGGGGGGGATGGACTACTTGGTTAGTCTGGCGCGATGGGAAGCTTGGACGCGGGGCGTCGTTGCAGGACAAACTTGCTCTTGCCGGGATGCATCCATGCCATTTGCGAACATATGTTCGCAAATGTTCTCCTTCAACGGAAGCTAAGCATCTGATGCCAGGTCCCAGCGCGATTGAGTGGACGGAGTCAACGTGGAACCCGGTAACGGGTTGCGACAAGGTTTCGCCTGGATGCGCTCATTGCTATGCCGAGACTTTCGCAGAGCGGTGGCGAGGGATCAAAGACCATCCGTACGAGCAGGGCTTCGACCTAAGGCTGTGGCCTAGTCGCCTTGAGTATCCACTCAAATGGAAGAAGCCGCGCATCATCTTCGTGAACTCAATGAGTGACCTCTTCCACGAGCGTATTCCTGATACCTACGTTGAAGAAGTTTTTAACGTGATGAATCAAGCAGATCACCACATCTATCAGATCCTAACTAAGCGCCCAGAACGAATGGCGGAACTGGCCCCACAACTCCCCTGGCCAGAACATATTTGGATGGGAGTCACCATTGAGAACCGACGTTTTGTAAACCGCGCGGATTACCTTCGGCAGGTACCGGCAGCGATCCGTTTCATTTCGGCTGAGCCCCTTCTTGGACCTCTTGAGGACCTGAATTTGCAGGATATTCACTGGCTTATCGCTGGGGGAGAGTCGGGGCCACGCTTCAGACCGGTCAAGGAAGAGTGGATTAGAGAACTACGAGATCTCTGTCGGAACGCCGCAGTACCCTTCTTCTTCAAGCAGTGGGGTGGCTTTAGGGCTAAGTCCGGAGGGCGGTTATTTGAAGGTCAAGAATGGAACGGGATGCCGGAGCACCGCCTTGGGCGCGTCTTGGCACCTACGGGGGTAAAGGTGTCACGTCAACGGCAAAAAGATGTTCCTGATGGTGCGGATGAGAAGTGGGAATTCGCCGCTCACACGAAGGCTAAGCACGAAATCCTTCGGAGATATCTAGGCGCCTGGCTCTCTATCCTCGGGCGTCGCAGGGCAGGCAAACAGTCTGGCCAGCTCATTCTGCTAGATGGCTTTGCCGGTCGCGGCCGCTATAAGGAAGGGCAGCCTGGTTCGCCAGCCGTAATGTTTGAGCGCGCAGTTCAGGTCGTTGATGATGGCCTGGCCGGCAAGGTTTGGTCTTCCCCCGGTTCGAGCGACAGGTCAGGGTTTGACTTTTTCAGTCTCTCTTTGTTGATGAGTTGAGATCATCTCGAACTCTCTCGGAGAGAGATAGCCGAGTGTGGAATGCCTCCTCTCGC
>JBAREU010000360.1:0-11919 GCA_049796515.1 Solirubrobacterales bacterium | reverse complement strand
GCCCGCGCCCAGCACATGCTCGAGACCGGCGAGTACGTCAACGTGATCGCCGACGGCGGCATGCGCACCGGCGGCGACGTCTCCAAGGCGATCGCGGTCGGCGCCGACGCGGTGATGGTCGGTTCGCCCCTCGCTCGCGCCAAGGAGGCACCGGGGCGCGGCTTCCACTGGGGGATGGCGACCTTCCATCCCTCGCTGCCGCGCGGCACCCGCGTCTCGACCAGGCAGGACGGGACGATGGAGGAGATCCTGCTCGGTCCCGCCCAGGAGAACGACGGCACCTTCAACATCATGGGGGCGCTGAAAACCTCGATGGCCACGACCGGCTACGAGGACATCCGCTCATTCCAGCGGGCCGAGGTGATGGTTGCGCCGGCGCTGCAAAGCGAGGGCAAGAAGCTGCAGAACGAGCAGTCGGTGGGCATGGGCTCGAACGGCCGCGCGGCGGTTTCGGCTGGTGTTGGAGTCGCCGACGACTGAGGCCGGCGCTCCCACGGCGCCGGCGCAGGCCTCGGAGGAGGTGCTGGTCCTCGACTTCGGGGGCCAGTACTCGCAGCTGATCGCACGGCGCATACGCGAATGCGGCGTGTTCGCGGAGCTGCTGCCGGCGACCGCCTCGGCTGAGTCGATCCGGGGGCGGGCGCCGAAGGGCTTGGTGCTCTCCGGGGGGCCGGCCTCGGTCTATGAGCCAGGGGCGCCGGCGTTCCCCACCGAGCTGCTCGACCTCGGGATCCCGATGCTGGGGATCTGTTACGGGATGCAGGTGATGGTCCAGGCACTGGGGGGGAAGGTCGAAGGGGCGGAGTCGGGGGAGTTCGGGCGGGCCGAGCTGACCTTGCGCAACACCGGCGGCCGCCTGCTCGGTGGGTTGCCGGAGGAGCAGAGCTGCTGGATGAGCCACCGCGACGCCGTCTTCGAGCCGCCACCGGGTTTTACCGCGCTCGCCTCGACCCCGGCCTCGCCCGTCGCCGCCTGCGAGGCGCCCGACCGTGGCCTTTACGGGATCCAGTTCCACCCCGAGGTCGTCCACACGCCCTACGGGACCGAGGTCCTGACCCGCTTTCTGCGCGACATCGCCGGTTGCGAGGAGCAGTGGTCGCCGCAGTCGGTGATCGCCGAGCAGGTCGCGGCGATCCGTGCCCAGGTCGGCGAGGGGCGGGTGATCTGCGGGCTCTCGGGCGGGGTCGACTCTTCGGTCGCCGCGCTGCTCGTTCACCGAGCGATCGGGGAGCAGCTCACCTGCGTCTTCGTCGACCACGGTCTGATGCGGTTGAACGAGGCCGAGCAGGTCGTGGCGGCGTTCGAGCAGTTCGGCATCCCGCTGGTCCACGTCGATGCCGAGGAGCGCTTCCTCGCCCGGCTCGCCGGAGTCGACGAGCCCGAGCGCAAGCGCAAGATCATCGGCGAGGAGTTCATCCGCGTCTTCGAGGAGGAGGCGGCGAAGCTCGAGGACGCCGCCTACTTGGTCCAGGGCACGCTCTACTCCGACGTGATCGAGTCCGGCGGCAGCGACGCCGCCGCCACGATCAAGTCCCACCACAACGTCGGCGGCCTGCCCGAGGACCTCGAGTTCGAGCTGGTCGAGCCGCTGCGGATGCTGTTCAAGGATGAGGTGCGCGCGGTCGGCGCCGAGCTGGGGCTGCCCGAGCGGATGGTCTGGCGCCAGCCGTTCCCCGGGCCCGGGCTCGGGATCCGCATCGTCGGCGGTGAGGTGACCAAGGAGCGGCTCGACATCCTGCGCGCCGCCGACGCGATCTTGCAGGAAGAGATCAGGGCCGCCGAGCTCTACCGACAGCTCTGGCAGTCCTTCTGTGTGTTGCCGGTCGTGCGCTCGGTCGGCGTCCAGGGGGACGGGCGCACCTACGCCTACCCGATCGTGATTCGCGCCGTCACCTCCGACGACGCGATGACCGCCGACTGGGCCCGCCTTCCCTACGACCTGCTGGAGCGAGTCTCCAACCGGATCATCAACGAGATCGAAGATGTCAACCGCGTAGCCCTCGACATCTCGTCAAAGCCTCCGGCGACCATAGAGTGGGAGTAGATCCTTCCGCTGTTAGTTATGCCTCTATAGAAGGCATAAATCACAGTGGAAACGGATCGGGATGTCGTTTCCGGTCTCGATAGCGGCGTTGAGCCTGTTTCAGGCGGCGCTTGTGGCGTTGCCGCGGTATCGGCCTCCATTCAGGTGGATGCCGGAGAGTCCTTGGTGGGCGATCCTGCCGGCCGCCTCGATCGCGGTTGTGGTCTTCGGCATCGAGGCTGCGCCCAATTCTGCTGACGTCCTGACCTGGCTGGCGCTGGTTGCGGTGCCCCCGTTGGCGGCGTTTGCACTCGGCTGGCTCGTGCATGGCACAACGCCCGCCTGGGCGTTGCTCGCTGTGCCGCTGTTCGCGCTCGCCTGGGCGTCGCAGGAGTCGCTCGGCGGCGAGACGGCAGCAGCGCTCCTCTCCGGCCTCGCCTGCGTCGCGCTCGGCTGGCTGCTCGTCTCGGTCGTCGATGCCCGCTGGCTGCGGTGGGGGATCTACGCGATGGCGGCGATCGACGCCGCGCTCATTGCTGGTGAGCTGCTGCAGGACCCCAGCGCGGTGCTCAGCGCCGCCGCGCCGGCCGACCTGCCGCGCCTACAGGTGCTTGAGTTCGGCACTGCCAGGATGGGCTTCGGCGACGCCTTCGTCGCCGCCACCGTCGGCTGTCTTCTCGCCGCCGACCGCCGGGTGCAGCTTTACGCCGCGGCCCTCATCGCCGGTTTGGGACTGGCCTTCGATCTGCTCTTCTTCGTCCTCGACACCCTGCCGGCCACGGTCCCGGTGGCCCTTGCTCTTGCCCTGGTCTCGCGCAGCGGCTCAGCCCGGATGGCCCAAGTAGGCGATCGCCCGAGGACGGAATCTCAGGAGTAGGCGTCCCACTGCATCAGATAGGGCAGCGGATCCACCGGGCTGCCGCCCTCGTACCAGCCGGGCGTTGCCCAGAGCTCGAAGTGGAGGTGGCAACCCGCCGCGTTGCCGGTTTCGCCGACCAGTCCTATCGGCTGGCCGGTCCGCACCGTCATTCCCTCTTGCAGGGGCGACGGTTCGAGCAGGTGCATGTAGCCGGTGTCGTAGCCGGTGCCCTTGCCGTCGATGATGATGTAGTTGCCTGCAGCACTCTGGTAGCCGTTGTATTGGACCTGGCCGCCACGGGCGGCGACCAAGGGGGTGCCGCACTTGGCCATCACGTCCTGGCCCTCGTGGGTGTGGCCGGAGCGGCCGGCGCCGAAGCGCGCCCCTGAGCTGCCGAAATCGTGTGCGCCGAGGACGGGGAAGGCGTATCCGTAGAGCTCGAAGCTGAGGCTGAGCGGGGGCGCCTCGGACGAGGATGCCCGCTGTCGCTTGGCCGGCCGCGCCAACGGCCCGCCGCTCTGCGGCAGGATGCGGAAGGTGTAGCGGCCATTAGGGGCTGGGCGACCTTCCGCGATGGCTCCATCCCAGCGGATGCTGTTGGGCACGCCGGGTGCCACGTCGTTGCGGAAGAAGCTCTTGACCGTGACTCCGGCCTGATCGACCACATCGATGCGCAGATCGTTCGCAGGCTGGTTGCTGCTTATTTCGTAGCGGAGGCTGGGGTGACGGACCCCGTAGAAGAACGACGTGCGGGGGGAGGCCAGGGCGGAGGTCAAGCTCAGCGTGCCGGCGCTGGGGCCGTTGGGGTCGGGTGCGCCACTCGGGCTCCCGGGCGGTAGCGGGCTGCCGGTCGGGGTGGGGGCGCCGCCGGTAGCCGCAAAGGCTGTTCCCGCGCAGCTCACGAGCCACGCCGCGACTGCGACTAGAAGGAAGAACCTGCTGGTTAGCCAAGGCCGAGCGCCCGTGCCGCTGCGTTCCACTTGCCCTCTCTTTCGTTCGCCTGCGGAGTTAGCTGTCGGGCTCGCGCTGAAAGAGATGCGCTACGGACCGTTGTTCGTCCGATTCGCCCCTGGGACCTGCAAAAGTCCCGGCGGTTCCTCCGCTCCCGTCCGCTGGTCGGCCGGGATTCGGCTATTGCTGGCGCGGCAGTATAGAGCCCGCCCCGGCTGCACGGGCTCGCGCACGCAGACCGGGCTCGACGGCTATCATCCCGGAGCCGCTGGGGCCTTCCCCGCGGCTTTTCTCTGATGAAGACCTACGTCGCTACCCCCGCCGACCGCCAGCGAGACTGGTATGTCGTCGACGCCGAAGGACAGACTCTGGGCCGCCTGGCGACGCGGATCGCGGACGCGCTTCGCGGCAAGCGCAAGCCCGAGTACACGCCGCACGTCGACACCGGCGATTTCGTCGTCGTCGTCAACGCCGAGAAGATCCGGGTGACCGGGAAAAAGATGGAGCAGAAGCGCTACTGGCGTCATAGCGGCTACCCGGGCGGGATCAAGTCCCGCAGCCTGGCCGAGATGCTCGACCGCCGCCCCGAGGAGGTGATCCGCAAGGCGGTGAAGGGGATGCTTCCCCGCAACCGCCTCGCCCGCAAACAGTTGACCAAGCTCAAGGTCTACGCCGGGCCGGATCACCCGCACGCGGCGCAGAAACCACAGCCGATGGAGATCAAGTGATGGACGACGAGCGCAAAGACATAGAGGCACAGGACGCGGGCGAGCAAAAAGACGTCGAGACTCCGGACGAAGGCGATCAGGTCGCGGGTCCTGTCGCGGAAGGCAGCCCTCCGGCTCACCCGCCGGAGGGACAACCCTCCGCGACAGATGCGTCTGCAGATGGGGATCAAGACGAAGCCTCTGCGGAGGAGACTGCTGAGTCTCCGGTTGCTGAGCAGGAGGAGGTCGAGCCCGAGCCCGTCGAGGAGCCGAAGGCTGAGGAGAAGAAGAAAGACGTCATTCCCGGTGCCGATCTGGAGCCGATTGCGGTTGAGCCCGAGGAGCGGCCGCTCAGTGCTGAAGAGCAGGCGCGGCGCGAGGTCGAGGAGGAAGAGAACCGGGCGCGCGAGGCGGCGCTGACCGGCGATGCCGACGTCGAGGAGCCGGCCGCGAGTCGGGCTCCCGCCAAGCTGGATGGCGATGCTCGCTACCTGGCGACCGGCAAACGCAAAAACGCGATTGCGCGAGTCATCCTGCAGCCCGGCAGCGGCAAGATCGAGATCAACGGCCGCCCGATCGAGGAGTTCTTCCCCCGTCCCCTGCATCGGACGACGGCGGCCCAACCGCTCGCGATCACCGGCTACGAGTCGAGCGTCGACGTCCGCGTCAGGGTCCACGGCGGCGGCGTCAGCGGTCAGGCCGGGGCGGTTCGCCACGGCATCGCCCGCGCGCTCACCGACGTGGATCCCGAGTTGCGCGGCGAGCTCAAGCGGCGCGGCTTCCTCACCCGCGACGCGCGCGCCAAGGAGCGCCGCAAGGCGGGTCTGAAGAAGGCGCGCAAGCGGCCGCAGTTCAGCAAGCGCTGAGGTGGCCGACCTGACGGCCGAGCGCAAGCTCTTCGGAACCGATGGGGTCCGAGGAGAGGCTGGGACGTTCCTTACCGCCGAGTTGGCGCTGGCGCTCGGCCGAGCTGCCACCGCCTCTCTGGAGGCGCCTCGGCCGCAGGTGCTGATCGTTCGCGATACGCGTGAGTCGGGGCCGATGCTGGAAGCCGCGCTGGCCGCCGGGGTCGCCGAGGCGGGGGGCGATGCCCTGCTCGGCGGAGTCCTACCGACGCCGGCCGCAGCCGTGCTGGTACGGCGCCTCGGGCTCGACCTCGCCGTGGTCGTCTCGGCCTCTCACAACCCCTATCGGGACAACGGGATCAAGTTCTTCAGCCGCGACGGGACGAAGCTCGACGACAAGACCGAGGCCGAGATCGAGGCCCTGCTCGAGTCCGACTCCTCTGCGGCGATACCAGGGCACGTACGAGAGCTGAACGGCGGCGCTGAGGATTACCTGCGCGCGCTCCAATCGGCCTTCCCGCTCGATCTTGCTGGCACCAGGGTCGCGCTCGATTGCGCCAACGGGGCGACCCACCGCGTCGCCCCGGCAATCTTCGAGCGGCTCGGTGCCGAGGTCGAGACGATCGCCGCCGAGCCCAATGGCCGCAACATCAACGACGGCTGCGGCTCGACCCACCTCGACAACCTTGCCGCGCACGTCGTCTCGTCAGGGGCGACGATCGGCTTTGCCTTCGACGGCGACGGCGACCGGGTGCTGGCGGTCGACGGTGGCGGCCGTGTCCACGACGGCGACGAGCTGATTGCTCTGCTGGCGACGGGAATGGCCAAGCGCGACGAGCTCGACGGAGGCGTCGGCGTGACCGTGATGAGCAACTACGGCTTCCACCGGGCGATGCAGGACGCGGGGATCGAGGTTGCCGTTACCAAGGTCGGCGACCGCTACGTCCTCGACGAGCTGCGCGAGCGCGAATGGACCTTCGGCGGCGAGCAGTCGGGCCACATCATCGACACGCGCTTCGTCGCGACCGGTGACGGCACCGCGGCGGCGCTGATGACGATGCGCGAGCTGGCCGGTCGCGAGCTCGCCTTGGTCGAGGCGATGGAGAAGCTGCCGCAGACGCTGATCAACGTCGAGGTCGCCGACCGCGAGGCGATCGCCGGCGCCACGGCCGTCTGGGAGGCGGTCGAGCGCGAGGCCGAAGGCCTGGAAGGCCGTGGTCGCGTCCTCCTGCGCCCTTCCGGCACCGAGCCGTTGGTCCGCGTGATGGTCGAGGCGCCCGGTGCTGAGGAGGCCGACGCCGTCTGCAAGCGCCTTGCCGACCTGGTCCGCCGGGAGCTGGGCTAAGGTCCGGCGCCCTCTACGCTGTACGGCCTCTCATGTGCGGAATCGTCGGATACGTCGGGGCTCGACCCTGCCGGGACCTGCTTGTGGCCGGCCTGCAGAAGCTCGAATACAGAGGCTATGACTCGGCCGGCGTCTCGGTCATCGAGGACGGGCAGGTCGACAGCGTGCGCGCCGTCGGCAACCTGGCCAACCTGCGGGCGGCGATGGAGGAGCACGAGGGGAAGGGCGGTGTCGCGGTTGCGGCGGCGCCGGCGACGACGGGCGTCGCCCACACCCGCTGGGCCACCCATGGCCGCGTCACCGAGGAGAACGCCCACCCGCACAGCGACGAGTCCGGCCGCGTCCACATCGTCCTCAACGGGATCGTCGAGAACCATGCCAAGCTGCGCGCTCGGCTCGAGTCCGAAGGACAGGCGTTCAGCTCGGAAACCGACGCCGAGGTCGTCGCCCACCTGATCGCCAGCCACTACGAGGGCGACCTAACCGCCGCCGTCCGCGCCGCTTTCGGCGAGCTGCGCGGGCACTATGCCTTCGTCGCCATGCACGCCGACCGCCCCGGACAGTTGGTCGGGGCGCGCAAGGAGTGCCCGCTGGTGGCGGGTGTGGGGGATGGGGAGAGCTTCCTCGCCTCGGCGATTCCCGCCTTCCTCGCCGAGACGCGGCGGGCGATCGCGATCGAGAACGACGAGGTGGTGACGATCGAGGCGCGCACGGTGTCGATCGCCGACGCCGAGGGCAACCCGGTGGAGCGCGCGGTCGAAGAGATCGATTGGGACGAGGCCGCCGCCGAGAAGGACGGCTACGAGACCTTCATGCTGAAGGAGATCCACGAACAGGCCGACTCGGTCGCCGAAACGATCGCCGACCGGTTGCCCGGCGACGACGGGGTCGATCTCTCCGAGCTCGAGCTGGACGAGGGCTTCCTGCGCGGCATGCGGCGGATCGTCATCGTCGCCTGTGGCACCTCCTACCACGCCGGACTGGTCGGCCGCTACGCGATCGAGGAGTGGGCGCGGGTACCGGTTGAGATGGACATCGCCTCCGAGTACCGCTACCGCAATCCGGTCGTCGGCAAGGAAGACCTGGTGATCGGCATCACCCAATCGGGCGAGACCGCCGACACGCTGGCGGCGATGCGCCTCGCCCGTGAGCGCGGTGCGACGGTGCTGGCGATCACCAACATCATGGGCAGCCAGGTGACCCGCGACGCCGATGCCGTCCTCTACACCCGCAGTGGCGTGGAGATCAGCGTCGCTGCGACCAAGACCTTCGTCGCCCAGGTGGCGGCCATGTACCTGCTCGGGCTGTGGCTGGCGGAGCTGCGGCAAACGTTGCCGGCTGAGCGCCTCGGCGAGCTGATCGCCGAGATGAAGGCGCTTCCCTCGAAGGTCGAGACGACGCTTGCGGGCTGCGAGGAGGCGGTGCGGGCGGTCGCCGCGAAACATTCCGACCAGCAGTTCTTCCTCTACCTCGGCCGCCACATCGGCCTGCCGGTCTGCCTCGAGGGCGCGCTGAAGCTGAAGGAGATCTCCTACATCCCGACCGACGCCTACGCCGCGGGCGAGATGAAGCACGGGCCGATCGCCCTGCTCGACGAGTCGACCCCGGTGGTCTGCGTGGCGACTGAGAGCCCGGTGCTCGCCAAGGTGTTGTCCAACGTCGAAGAGGTGCGGGCGCGCGGCGCCGAGACGATCGCGATCGCAACCGCGGGCGACGAGCGGGTCAGCGAGGTGGCCGACGAGACGATCAAGGTGGCCGCTAGCGACTGGATCCTGCAGCCGATTCTGGCGATCCTGCCGCTGCAACTGCTCGCCTACGACATCGCCCGGGCGCGCGGGCTCAACGCCGACCAGCCCCGAAATCTGGCCAAGACCGTCACGGTCGAGTGACCGCGTGAGTAGGATGCCGCCCGCATGAAGCTCCGTCTCCTCCTCGCGGCCCTTGCCGTGGCCGCGCTGATCGCCCTCCTCGCCGGCTGCGGGAGCAGTAGCGGTTCTTCGGGCTCCCAGGTTGCCGAGCTCGCGCCCCCCGGCATGCCCGTCTTCGTCGAAGGCGTGCTGCGCCCGACGGGCGAGCTGAAGTCGAACGCCGATGCTGTCGCCATGCGCGTGGCGGGGGTCGACGACCTCGGCGAATACGTCGTCTCCAAACTGGAAAGCGCAGCCGAGGACGACGGCGAGCCCTTCGACTTCGCGAAAGAAGTCCAGCCCTGGCTGGGCGAACATGCGGGCGTCTTCTTCGAGCGCCTCGAGGACGACGAGCTCACTGGCGTCGGCGCGATCGTCGAATCCACCGATACCGGCGCGACGCAGGAGTTCGTCGACGCCCGGGTCGAAGCCAGCGACGATCCGTACCGCTCTGCCTCCTATGAAGGCATCGAGTACGACGTCGGCGGCTCGGAAGGGAACGCGATCGGCGTCGTCGGCGACTTCCTCGTCATCGCCGAAGGGGAGAAGGTCTTCGAGGAAGCAGTTGACGCCTCCGAAGGGGACTCGCTGGCGAGCGAAGACACCTTCGCCGACGCGATTGCGGCGGCCTCGGAGGGCAGTCTCGCCGACGTCTACGTCGACGTCGGCAAGCTGATCGACCAGTCTGGCGGCCAGATCGATCCGACGGCGCGCCAGATCCTGCAGAACGCCGGCATCGACCCCAGCGAAGCGACGGCGGTGGCTAGCGTCGTGCCCGGCTCCGATCAGGTGACGGTCGAATTCAGCAGCGACCTCGCCGGCCAGGAAGCGCCGACCGGCGATGCGTCGGAGCTGCTCGGCTCGCTGCCGGGCGACGCTTTCGCCGGCTTCGCCGTCTCCGGCTTCGGCGAGCAGCTGCAGGAGGCAATCGACCGCCTCGACGAAGAAGGGATCCCCGATGCGGTTCCACCGAACCAGCTGAAGAAAGGCCTGAAGGAACTGGGCATCGACCTGGAAGGGCTCGCCAATTCGCTGCAGGACGCCGGTGTCTTCGCGGTCGGCAACAGCGAGAGCAGCCTCGGTGGCGCGTTGGTGCTGTCGACCGAGGGCTCGCAGGTGACCAACACCATCTCCAACATCCGCATGCTCCTCGGCAGCGTCGAAGTCAGCGGCGTTACGGCGCTGAAAGGCCCCTACGAGGGCTTTTCGATCCGCGACGAGGAGGAGTTTGGCGACAAGCCCCTCGTCATCGCGGCCGACGAGGGCCGGCTGGCGATCGGCTATGGCCTGCCGGCGACGGTGCTCGCCCTCCGCTCGGGATCGGGCGACGGTAGGACGCTCTCCGACAGCCCCACCTACGACGACGCAGTGGCTTCTCTGGGCGATACCCCGATCGCCGGCTTCGCCGATGGGCCCGCCGCCCTACGCCTCGCCGACTCGCTCATCCCCGCCTCCGACGAGGACTTCGAGGAGGCGAAGAAGTACCTGAAGAACATCAGCTTCCTCGCCCTCGGCTCCGCCAGCCAGGAAAACCTGGCGACGGCAAAGCTGATCGTCGGCCTGAAGTAGCGCGTACCTCCGCCCAGGCTCACCCCTTCGTGCCCTTTCTCAGTAGGGCGCGCCTCGATGATGCTAAAGACGTGAATTTAATATCTCATTCACAATATCATTTGAAAATATCATCTCTAAAGTTGATATATTTCTAATATCAAAGGTGGCCCAGGATAAGACGATGATCTACGAGGTTCCCCCGATAAATGCGGCCGAGAAAGCCGCTCTTGAGCGAATTGAGGATCTGAGACGACAGCTCCGCTACCGCGTCGCGGAGCCGCGTCGCTGGGTTGGTTCGGTACGCCGCGTCCTGAGCGCGCGAGCGATCCAGGGCTCCAACAGCATCGAGGGGTATGACGTTTCGATCGAGGATGCCCTCGCAGCGGTCGAGGGCGACGAGCCGTCCGAAGCGCAGGAGCGCGATTGGCTTGCGGTTCTCGGATACAGGCGGGCGATGACATACGTGCTGCAGCTAGCCGAGGACTCGTACTTCGAGCACTCCTCGGCCCTGATCCGCAGCCTTCATTTCATGATCACTGAGTACTCGCTGGACGCCGACCCAGGGCTTTGGAGGCCTGGGCCGATCTGGGTCCGTAACGACGCGACGGGGGAGATCGTGTACGAAGCCCCGGAGAAGGAGGCGGTGCCCGCGCTGATCGACGAGCTGGTCGGTCAGCTCCAAGCGCGCCAGGATGTTCCGCCGATGGTTCGCGGGGCGATGGCGCACCTCAACCTGGTGATGATCCATCCTTTCCGCGACGGGAATGGTCGGATGGCTCGGTGCCTGCAGACCCTGGCCCTGGCCAGGGATCGGATCCTCTCTCCAGAGTGGATGAGCATCGAGGAGTACCTGGGTGCCAATACCCAGGCCTACTACGACATTCTGGCCCAGGTCGGAAAAGGCGCCTGGCATCCTGAGCTCGATGCGCGGCCTTGGGTCCACTTCTGCCTGCGCGCGCATTACCTTCAGGCCGCGAGCGTTCTAAGCCGCATCCGCGAATCCGAGCGAATCTGGGTTGCCGTCGATGAGCTTCGGGAGAAGCACGGACTGCCTGAGCGGGTGGTCAGCAGCTTGTTCGATGCCGCGACTGGGCTGCGAATCCGTAATTCGTCCCATCGGAAGAGCGTCGAGATGGCGGAGCTGGTGAAGATCTCAAAGCAGGTCGCGACGAATGATTTGGGCGCGATGGTCCGGGCCGGGTTGGTCAGGCAGCGGGGCGAAAAACGCGGTGCCTACTACGAAGCTGGGGATGTGCTGGTCGAGCTTCGAGATCAGATCAGAGACGGCGGCCCACCAGTCGACGCTGAATCGCTGTTCGACGCTTAAGCTGAGCCGCGATGGAGCCCTGGCTCAATCCTCTCTACGACGCCGAAGGGATGCGCGCGGTCGATCGTTGGGCGATCGGGGAGATGGGGGTGCCCTCGCTGGAGTTGATGGAGGCCGCTGGGCGGGCGGTTGCGGCGACGGTCGGGGAACTGGCGCTGGACGGGCCGGTCCGGGTCGTCTGCGGCAAGGGCAACAACGCCGGCGACGGCCTCGTCGCCGCCCGCTATCTCGCAGAGGCGGGGTTCGAGGTCGAGGCGCTGCTTCTCTGGCCAGGGGGGGAGTTGAGCGGCGATGCCGCCACCAATCTGGAGCGCTTCGCGGCCGAGCACGTCAGCGGCGACCTGGCCCCGCGGTTGGCCGACTCGGGCGCGATCGTCGACGCGATCTTCGGCACCGGCTTCTCC